>JAYUSJ010000291.1:0-4292 GCA_043755735.1 Verrucomicrobiaceae bacterium
CAGGAAATCGACGTCGTCATCCTCGACATCAACATGGACAAAGAGCGCATCTCCCTCGGTCTCAAGCAGACCCAGCGCAACCCGTGGGACAAAATCGAAGAACGCTTCGCAGTCGGCGCGAAAGTCAAAGGCAAGGTCACAAACCTCATGCCCTACGGCGCATTCGTCGAACTCGAAGAAGGTGTCGAAGGCCTCATCCACGTCTCCGAACTCTCGTGGACCAAGCGCATCGCTCGCCCGAGCGACGTGCTCACCATGGGCCAGGAACTCGAAGCGATCGTCCTCGGCGTCAACAAAGACGAACAGAAGATCAGCCTCGGTGTCCGCCAGCTCGAGACGAATCCTTGGGACGAGATGGAGCACAAGTATCCAATCGGCAAAACCGTCAAAGGCATAGTCCGCAACCTCACCGCATACGGTGCGTTCGTGGAACTCGAAGAAGGCATCGACGGCATGGTTCACGTCTCCGACATGAGCTGGACGCGCAAGATCAACCATCCATCCGAGCAGGTGAAGAAGGGCGACGAAGTCGAAGCAGTCGTTATCGACATCGACAAAAACGCCCAGCGCATCAGCCTCGGCATGAAGCAAATCGAAGAAGACCCATGGAAGGGAATCGAGACGCGCTACAAGATCGGCGACAAAGTCAAAGGCACAGTCACCAAGCTCGCCACCTTCGGCGCGTTTGTGCAGCTCGACGGCGACATCGACGGTCTCGTCCACATCTCGCAGCTCCGCGAAGAGCGTGTGGAGAAAGTCAAAGACGTCCTCAAGGTGGGCGACGAAATCGACGCCCGCGTCATCAAAGTGGACAAAGGCGAGCGCCGCATCGGCCTCTCGATCAAAGCAGCAAACTACAGCGAAGAAGACATGCGCAAAGAGGCCGCAGCCTTCGACACCGCAATCAAGCCAGGCGAAGACCTCGTCGGACTCGACCAAGCGTTCGCCTCTGCGTTCGAGGACTACCGTCCCGGCCAGAAGTAATCGCCCTTTAATAAAGTAAATTCAGAGCCGCGGGCATCTCGGAAACGAGGTGCCCGCGGTTTTTATTGTAGTCGAGTTGCGCCGCCAACTGGCCTGCTTTTCGCCTGCCGTTGCCGATACCATGCTTGCCAATTCACAAATCCAGTGGAACGAATGCCCACATGACAAAGGCGCTCAATCTCAGTAAAATGTCGCGCAAAGAAAAACTCATCGCGATGGAATCACTGTGGGCTGACCTCGCAGGGGATGAATCACACTTCGAGTCCCCCGTATGGCACGGGCAAGTGCTGAAAAAAACCGAACGACTTGTGAAGGACGGAAAAGCAAAATTCACGAACTGGGATGAAGCGAAGAAGCGGATTCGCAACAAAGCTGCGAAAGCCGCATGACCCTCGAAATCCTCGACCTCGCCGAACCCAACTTGCTCGCTGGGCAACGCTTTTATGAGAGGCAGGCGGAAGGAATCGGGGACTACTTTCTGGAGTCCCTATTCGCCGACATCGAATCACTCCGCCTGTATGCCGGGACTCACCGCGAAGTCTTTGGATTTCAACGGCTACTCTCCAATCGATTCCCGTTTGCAATCTATTACCGTATCAAACGCGGGCACATCGCCGGCTGGCGAGTGCTCGATTGCCGGAACGCTCCCGCAAACATCCGCGAGCAACTTGAGTCATCGGGCGTTTGAAGGGGTGTCACCCAGCGTGCCGAATCCGTTCCTCAATCATCTTGCACACATCCTTGCAAACGGCGGTGATAGACTGGCTGCCGGCTTACGCTTCGCGGGAGGCAGGCCATTTGATGGTCAAGCTGTGAGGATGAATTGTTCTTTGTGCTTCTGCTGAAATACCGATGGACAGATGCACTTCGCCGATAACAATAGGAGCATGGCCGTTCAATCTACGATGTTAGCGCTGGGTACTTCCGCACCGGATTTTGCCCTGTCCGAGATCTCCTCCGGGCGTCCCGTCAGGCTCGTTGATTTCCAGGAGCGCCGGGCCCTGCTCGTGGTCTTTCTGTGTGCCCACTGTCCGTATGTGCTCCACGTTTTGCCGGAGTTGGCGCGGTTGGGTGACGAGTATCCGGCGAAGGGAGTGGGGATTGTGGGGATCACTTCAAACGATGTCGCGCAGTATCCGCAGGATGCGCCGGTTCACATGGCTGCGTTGGCGCGCAAGGAGGGTTTGAAATTCCCTATTCTCTATGACCAATCGCAATCGGTTGCGAAGGCGTTTACGGCTGCTTGCACGCCGGATTTCTTTTTGTTCGATTCGACGAAGCGTCTCGCCTATCGCGGGCAGCTCGATGGCTCGCGCCCCGCATGCGATTCAGGAAGGCCGGCGCTCGGTGCTCTGGATGGCTCGGACATCCGGGCTGCGCTCGATGCGGTGCTGGCTGGCTGGCCGCCGAATCCCGACCAACGGCCGAGCGTCGGCTGTAACATCAAGTGGAAGCGGGGAAACGAGCCCGCGTATTTTGCGCACTAAAGCGCTGTGATTACTTCGTCCCCCAACGCTGGCGGATGAAGCGTTCCCATGGGCCGAAGAGGATTTTGTCCGCAACCAGACCGACGAGCATGATGACGACCATGACGCCGACCACCTGCGCCATGTTCCGGGTGTTGCGTCCGACATTCAGCAAGTGCCCCAGGCCGGAACTGCCCGTCGCGATGACGTAAATCTCCGCCGCCATGAGCGAACGCCAGGCGAAGGCCCAGCCTTGCTTTACACCGCCGACGATGACCGGCAGCGCGGCGGTAACGATGACGCGGAACCACAAATGCGCGCCCCGGCTGCCCATGGTGAGCGCGGCGCGACTGTAGAGTGGGGAGACGTTTCGCACGCCGGTATTGGTGGCCAGAGCGACGCTCCAAAGAGTGCCCATAATCACGACGAAGAGCATCGCGCTTTCCACATGCGGCTCGAACCACAACAGCGCGAGCGGCACCCAGCAAACGCTCGGCAGCGTCTGGAAGCCGAGCCCGATGACGCCTATCGTATCGTTCATCGCCTGAAAGCGCGCGGTGAGAAGTCCGACCGGCAGGCCCACGAGAACTCCAGCGATGTAGCCGAGCAGGAGGCGTTGCGTGGTGACGAGAAGTGCGGGCTCAAGCGTGCCGTCGTTCCATGAAGCGATGAGATACTGCCAGACATCCAGCGGCGCGGGGCGGCCCCACTTCCCCGAAATCACCATCCAGTGCCAGCCCGCAAAGAGGAGGGCGAAAATGAACAGAGCTGTGAAAAGTCGCTTCATTGTTTAAATGTTGAACTCCGCTTGATCGCTCGCCTTGCCCTCGGTCCGCAGGCGGTCCGTGATCTCGCTGGCGTATTCGGCGAGGGCGGGATTGTTGATGTCGCGGGGGCGGGGGAGGGCGATGGTGAATTCTCCGCAGAGTCGCCCGGGGTGAGGGGAGAAAATGAACACGCGGTCGCCGAGGCATGCAGCTTCGCGGACGTTGTGTGTGACGAATACGACGGTCTTGCGGTGCTCGGCGCAGATGCGCTGAAGGTCTCCGTAGAGCTGTTCGCGGGTCATCGCGTCGAGTGCTGCGAAAGGCTCGTCCATGAGCAATACACGGGGATTGGGGGCTAGCGAGCGGGCGAGGGCGACGCGTTGCCGCATTCCGCCGGAGAGCTCGTGGATGCTCGCTCGCGTGAACTTGCCCAGCCCGACGAGCTCAAGAAAGTAGCGCGCCCGGTCCTTGCGTTCGTTTGCGGTCATGTCCGGGACGAGCTTGAGCGAAAAGAGCACGTTGCCGATGACATCGAGCCACGGGAAAAGGGCGGGCTCCTGAAACATCATCATGCGCTCGCGTCCGGGGGCCGTGATCATTTTTCCGCCCGCGTGGACTGCGCCGGTGTCCGGCATTTCCAATCCTGCAATCATGTTGAGCAGCGTGCTTTTTCCGCATCCGCTGGGCCCGACAAAACACACGAACTCGCCCTCGCGGACGTCGAGTGTCACGTCGTCCAGCGCTTGCGTGCGGCCCCTCGAGGACTCGAACCATTTCGAGACGCGATCGATCATCAGCCGCATCGGCGGCGAGGATCGAAAGTCGGCTATGGCTGGATTCGGAGCTCCCATTCGGAAAAAGGCCGCGCACCTTCGCTGGAACGCGGCAGGAGGCAAGGTTTTGCTTGCGGTGCGTGTGTGGAAGTCTTGGGGAATAGGGCGGCCCTTTGCATCAATATTCTGCGGTATGAGCGCAGTGTAATCTTGATTGAGCAATTCGCCGGAGCCTCGTAAAAGCACCGCTCTATGAAACGAACGTTCATTTTCCCGGCACTCGTCTTTGCGGCATCACTCGT
>JAYUSJ010000292.1:0-13846 GCA_043755735.1 Verrucomicrobiaceae bacterium
CACCGCGCGAAAAAGCCCGCCGAGCAGTTCCTCGCCGGACTTCTCGAACGCACCACGCCGCCGCCGCCCACGTTCCTTTTCCATCGCGGCGACCACGACCAGCCGAAAGCGCAAGTTCCGCCGGGAGAAATGAGCATCGTCCCCGGAGCGCCCGAAATCGCCTCGGACGATCCCGCGCTTCCCACATCGGGCCGCCGACTCGCTTACGCGCGCTTGCTCACCAGCGGGAAGCATCCGCTCGTCGCACGAGTGATTGTGAACCGCGTCTGGCACCACCACTTCGGCCACGGCATCGTCGGAACGCCCGGCGATTTTGGCCGCCTCGGCGAGCGCCCCACGCATCCCGAATTGCTCGACTGGCTCGCCGCCGACTTTATGGACGGCGGCTGGAAACTGAAGCGTCTCCACAAGACCATCCTGCTCTCCACCGCCTACCGCCAATCCTCCGTGAACGCGCCTGCAAAAGCCGCGGACATCGACGGACGCTTGCTTTCGCGCTACCCGCTGCGCCGGCTCGACGCCGAGACCACGCGCGATTCCATCCTCGCCGCAACCGGTCGCCTGAACCGCACCACCGGCGGCGCACCCGAGCCCGTGGGCATCGACAAACTCGGTCGCATCGTCGTCGGCACGCAGGGCAAAAACGCAAACGGCGAGCCGCTCGACATCGTCCGAATCGGCGACCGCGAACTCCGCCGCAGCATCTACGTCGAAGTCCGCCGCCGCGCCCCGCACACGATGCTCGACACGTTCGACGCGCCCGTCCTCTCGCCAAATTGCAACGCCCGCGCCATCACCACCGTCGCCCCGCAATCATTGCTTTTGATGAACGATCCATTCGTCGTCGAGCAAAGCGAAGCATTCGCCGCGCACCTCCGCACCCTTTCCGAAGATCGCCGCGCCCGAATCATCATCGGCTGGAAGCGCCTCTTCTCCCGCGAGCCAAGCGAGCAGGAAATCACCACCGCCCTCGATTTCTGGACCACCCAAATCGCCCTCCAGCCCAAGACCGCCAAAGACCCCAGCCTCGCCGCCGCCGCAAGCCTCTGGCAGGTCCTGCTCGGCTCGAACCGGTTTCTTTACGTGAATTGACGGCGACGTTCGGCGGGGCGCGAAAGTAGTTCACGACTTTAGTCGACCAAACCGTCGAAAAGAGAAGCAGGGAACGCTTCGCAGAGAGACGCGGCATGTGAACTTCGTTGCGCGCCCTGCTTCTCACGCCTTGCCGACTGAAGTCGTGAACTACTTTCGCACCCAGCCGCTCGACGCGCGCTCGGTCTCACGCGCTATTTCTTCGGACGCCGGGTCGGTTTGTGCGCTGGCGGAGGGGTCTTTTTCTTTGGCGTTGGCTTGGCGGGCTCGGCGTGTATCTGACTGGATTTGCAGAGCGCGATGAAGTCCTTGAGTTCGCTCTCTTTGGGAAAGAGCGGCTTGTTTGGAAGTGGGGCACCGCAGGCGAATTGCCAGCGGGCCAGCGCGGCCATGTAACGGTCGCGAGCCTCGGCGGGGATGTCCACGACGGGCTGGCCGCTGGCCACGAGCGGGACCGTGGCGAGCAGGCGGGCGAGGCGTCCATTGCCATCGGCAAACGGGTGGATGCGGGCGAAAGTGGCGTGCAGCCAGATGTAGTCGTCGAACGGCGCGCTCTTGCCGGGGCGGCGTTTGTTAAACTCCGCAAGCCACGTCTCCATGAGCGCATCGGTGTGATGGGCTGCGGCGTAGTTGTCGTTCCACTTTGTCTCTCCATCAAGGCGGATGGGCGTCCCGTTGTCCTCGATCTTCCAAGTGCCGATGGGCTTCATGCTATCCACCGTGGAGCCGTGCATGAGCACGGTGTGGAGAGCGAAAAGATCATGCTTGGTGAATGGGCGATCCTCGGCGAGCCATCGACCGATGGCGTCAATCGCCGCCTGCTGCGCTCGTGCAGCCGCGACGTGCTCGGGTGGTCGGGCAATCTTGGCATTCGGGTCCGCGAGAGCCTTGGCGACCTCAGCTTTGGTCAGCGTGTTTCCTTCGAGCGTGGTCGTGTTGTAAGTCCAGCCGGGCGTTAGCCCGCTGAGCAACGCAGCGCGGCATTCGGCGAGGATGGGCGCTGCCTCAGTGAGGTCGGGCGAGCTGAGGCGGGTGAAGATGGCCACGGCACGCTCGGCGTGGGGCAGGGCCTCGACTGCTTTGCTCTGGCGCACAAGGGCGTGGGCGAGGCGGAGATTGCCGTGGGCAATCAATTCCTGACGGCCCAAGTTTTTTGACAAGGCCAACGCCTCGCGGGCTAACGCCTCGGCAGCCGGCCAGTCTTCCTGAACGCGCGCAAGGTCAGCTAGATTGCCCGTAACGCTAGCCATGCTTTCTGCAGAGCCGACCACTCGTGATACGCGCAACGCTTCGCGAAAATCCCGCTCGGCTGCCGCAAACTCCCCGGAGCGCTGTTCGACAACGCCTAAGGAGGTCAGTCCGATGGCCACTTCCACGCTCTCGGCGGACAAGCTACGCCATAGATCATGCGCTTCGCGATATGCGGCGATCGCGGACGGATAGTCGGGCTTCAATTGATGCCCGATGCCACGCAAGCGAATAGCGAAAGCATTTTCTCGGACACTGGCCTTTGATGCCTGCCAATGCGCCGCCGCGCGGTCGGCGCAGGCCAATACGGCGTCCGCCTGCTGGTGCAAGTAGTGAACCCACCCCGCATCATAAGCCCGGCTGCCCGCATTGCCGTGATCGCCAGTCGCGAGCGCTTTCACTTCCGCCCGCTGAGCGAGCGAGAGCCATTCATCCCAGCGGCCCGTGAAATTGAGGAAGTCGGTCAGCGCATAGCACACGGTTTGCAGCCGTGCATTTTCGCCTGCGAGAAAGACGGGGATGGCCGGGGCGACGGTGGGCCATGCGGCATCGAGCACGGGGAAGCGGTCGTGCTTTTGGTAGCCGTTTTCCACGATGAGCGCGTAGGCGCGCCGCTCCAGCCGGATGCCGGTTTCCTTCACCGCCTCGGGACGTCCGTTTCGCAGAAAGGCTGCGGCCATCGGGACGAGGCCGAAGTTTGCCTCTTCGTCATCGGGAATCACGAGCGCACGGTCGGCGAGATCGCCGAGCGCCGTTTCGGCGGCGGTCTTCGAGATGCTTGCTAGTTCCGCGATGAACTTCGTCTCGACGGGCTGGGTGAAGTAGGTGAGCGCTGCGAGGACTTTGGTTTCGGCCTCGGTGAATGTATCGAGCAGATCGCCAAAGATGAACTCCAGAGGGTCGTTTTCCTTTTGCGCGCTGCGGAGAAGATCGAGTGCGCTGGCGATGGTGCGGCAGCGACCACGGCCAAGCTGCCCGGCGACCCAGCGGATGAGGAGCGGGTTGCCGCCGGTTTCCTCGTAGAGGTGGATTCGGTCTTCCGGGCCCGCCTTTTTCAGCAGCGGGCGGCCATCCTCCAGCTCGGCGAGGAGCGCGAGGGCTGCGTCCTGTTCGAGCTTGGCGAGGCGGATGATGCGGGCGTCCTGATCCGTGCGGCGGCGGCTGGTGACGATGGCCTTGCACCCCGGCGGGAGCTGGCTAAGGAACTCGAACAGCCGGTTCTGGTCGTCCTTCGGGAGGGATTCGAGGTTGTCGAGGATGAGCAGGGCTTGCGCGGGTTCCAGTGCCTCGATGACGAGGCGTGCGCGGTCGGCCTCGGGCGATTTCGCGAGGCCCGGCTGCTTCATCAGGCGGGCGATCTCATTCAGCATCTCGATGTAGCCGGGGACGACGAAGTCGGTGACCTTCACCTCTCCATCGGCGGTGAGCTTGCGGGACTTCGACGAGACGAAAAGGATCTGGCGGAACAGCCCCTCCGGCGCCTCCAGCGCGGCGCGGATGGCGAGCGAGGTCTTGCCGATGCCGCCGGGGCCATCAATGAGCGCGCCCCACGTGCGGGTCTTCGGCGAAAGGGCGTCGGCGATCTTCCTCAGCTCCTCGGTGCGACCGTAGAAGAACGGGAGGTGCGGGAGGTTGTGCGGGATGTTGGAATGCGGATTGCGGATTGCGGATTGCGGAGAGGTGCCTCCGAGCCATTTCACGATGCCGTCGAAATCCCGCTCGGCGTCGAAGCGATGGTAGCCTTTGAGCTTGAAGGGGACGCGGGCACTGTCGCTTTTCTCGAAGAGCACGACGCGGATGTCTTCGTTGATGCCCGCCGCGTCATAGATGCGCTGGCGGATGTCGCCCGCCTCGCACGCAGCGCCGAGTCCGGTGCCGGGCTTCTGTTTTCCATCGAAGCACTGGAACCACGGTTTGCTGCCGACGATGAGTACGCGCTTGGTGTGAATCGCCTGGTCGCTGCTCCATTTCGGCCAGCCCTCGGGTGGTCCGCCGGGGTTCGCATCCATGAAGAACTGGTCGAGGATGACGGTGATGCCGCAGCCGCGCAATTTCTCTGCAAACGCACGGACGCGCAAACGCTGCGCGTCGTCGATTTGTCGGTAACTGAGAAACACTGGGTCCACGCTAAGTGCGGCTATAGCTGAGCGGGGAAATGGAGCAAGTGCATTTGCGAAATCGCGCTCGCAGCGCTCTGCGGCAGGGATCGCTCCGGGCGAGGTGCGGCTTCCGCTACTTCTCGCCGGGATTCATCCGGAAGGGGCCGTAGCCGAAGTCGATGACGCCAGCCGAGACGTGGAAGCGTGCGGGGATTCCATACATGCACCGATCCTAACTAATCACGTGCGCGGTGGTGGATTGACCCTGCGTTGAAAACCACCCGTCTTCTCGCTCTCGGACTTCTCCTTTTTTCCATCTCCGCGCTCGCCGCCGACTGGCCGCAGTTTCGCGGGCCGACGGGGCTGGGTAACACGGACGAGCGCGATTTGCCGCTGAAGTGGGATGGGAAGACCGGCGAGGGAATCGCCTGGCGGGTGGAGTTGCCGAAGAGCGACAATGCGTGGTCTTCGCCGATTGTCGTCGGCGGAAAAGTGATTGTGACTTGCGTGCAAAACGAGCCGCTCAAACATGACGTGCTCTGCTTCGATGCGGCAAATGGCACGCAGCTCTGGGACACCGCCGTTCCGCCGGGACCGTGGATTTTAAAAGACTTGCGCGGCGGCTATGGCGCGCCGACTCCGTGCAGTGATGGGAAACGCGTGTTTGTTGTGTTTGGCTCGGCGGTGGTCGCGGGGCTGGGGCTCGACGGAAAGTTGTTGTGGCGGCGCGAGCTGGAGAAATTTGCGTTCGATGTGGCGCTCGGTGCGAGTCCGATTGTGTATGGCGACACGGTGATTTTGGACTGCGACCAGACGGGGAAGACATCGAGCATCGTGGCTTTTGACGCGGCGAGCGGCGGGATAAAATGGGAGGCGAAGCGTCCGGATACCGGCTTCTCACACAGCACGCCCGTCATCGCGAAAGTCGCGGGCAAACCGCAGATGTTCGTCGCCGCGAGCAATGCATTGCAGGGCCTCGACCCGACAAGCGGCGCGGTGCTCTGGACGTGCCCCGCGCGGGGCGATGCGGCGTCGCCGGCGTTTGACGGCACGCGCATTTACTCCGACAGCGGTCGCGGCGGAAAGGGCGTGTGTGCGGAGCCGGGCTCGGGAAAAGTCGAGCCGCTCTGGATTTATCCGCAGATACCCGAAGGTCTCTCATCGCCGATCATTGCGGGCGGTCTTGTGTGGAGGACGCATTCGCCTGAGATCCTGAAAACGATCCGCGTTGCCGATGGCACGCTCGCGTTCTCAGAGCGGCTCGCGGGCATCCCGACTTACGCCAGCCCGTTTGCCACTGCGGATGGACGCATCTATTTCGCCAGCGCGGGGAAAACCTACGTGATCAAAGCCGGCGACAAACTCGAAGTCCTCGCTACAAACGATCTCGGCGAAGACAACCGTGCCAGCGCTGCCGTGAGCGCCGGTCACATCTACATCCGCGGCAACAAAACGCTCACGTGCATCGGCACCAAATGAAGACCACACTCGCACTCATCGCATTCACTTTCACCGCCACGGCTGGCGAGTGGACGAACATTTCCGACGCCACGACGGCGACTGTGAAACCCGGTTATGCAGGGCCGACGGCGGGTGTGGTCGCCGACCGGGTTACGGGCGATGTGTTCATGGTGGTGAGCGACCAAGGACTGTGGCGCAGCAGCGATCATGGTGCGACGTTTGCACGCTGCGATGGCGGTGCGATCGGCGGACGCTGCGAGACGGGATGGGCTTTGCAAGCGGACCCGGCGGGCAAGCGGCTCGCGTGTTTTATGATTTACGGCAGTAGCGCGATGACGACCGACGGCGGCACGACGTGGTCGAAATTCAAAGTCACGCATCTCGACTTCGGTGCAGTCGATTGGGCGGATACCGGCAAGCGTTTGCTCGCCGTCCGCCACGAGAGCGGCGGTGTGCTCACGACGAGTGACGACGCGGGCGCGACCTGGAAGGACTTGGAAAAAGGATTTGGCGGCTGCGGCGTCATCGATCGCTCCATATTCCTCGCGACGAAGGAAAAGGAACCGGGGATTTTCCGCAGCACCGATGCTGGTACGACGTGGACAAAAGTGTCCGACGAAAAACCGTTTGCGCCGGTCCCGGTTGTTGTGGATGGCACCGCATATTGGCCCGCCGGAAAGTCCCTGCTCGTTTCCCGCGACAAAGGCGCGACTTGGACGGCGATGTCCGTGGAAGCCACGCATGGCCCGGTCTTTGGAAAGGACTCCACGCATTTCATCGTCGCGGGAAAAGCGGGAATCTCCGAGACGCAGGACAGCGGCAAGACATGGCAGATCGCAGCGCCGCTGCCCGCTGGCTTCACGACGAATCGTGTCGGCCCGAACTACGCTTGGGATCCGAAAGCGAACATCTTCTACGCCTCCACGATGACAAAGCCGACGTTCGCATTTCGCCGCTGAGCGGCGCAAGGCGACTCAGGCTTTTGCAAATCAATCTACGATCAGCGTGACCGTTGTATCGCCTCGAAGCGCCTTGGAATACGGGCAGGTCTTGTGCGCGTGCTCCATGATGCGAAGAGCATAAGTCGCATCCACGCCGGGGAGTTTCGAATGCAACTCGACCGCCAGCCGGTAACCGCCTTCATCGTCTTCGATGAGACTCACGAGAGCCCTTACCGTAGAGTCTTTGAGCGGCGTGCAAAGCGTCTCCGCAGCGTTGATTAACGCCCCGTGGTAGCAGGCCGAATACGCTGCGGCGAAAAGCAACTCGGGGTTTGGTCCCCGCTTCTCGATTCCTTCCTCCAGTGGATTTCCCAAGGTGACATTGAGGAGCGCATCGGGTGACTCAATCGTGCCCGAACGCCCGCCCTTGGAAATGGCTTCTGCTGTAAACAAAGTCTTCATCAAGAGGGAATCTACATTCCGTCGCGCGGACCCGTATGGGGCGAAACCCTACCTCCCGACTTCGCGTGCTTCGCGAAGGGCGCGGCACCTTCGGGAGTCGACAGCGACGCTCCAAAACCGCAGAAACCCGAGGCCGCCAAAAAACCATGAATCGAAAATCCCGCATCATCCTCGCGCTCATCGTCGCTTTGATCGGCTTTAAATCAAAAGCGGAGGCGCATCCCGATTTGCAGAATGCGATGTGGGTGCAGTTCGAGCCGGCAAGCGTGCGGATTGCGCTCAATGTTTCGCTGAAGGAACTCACCGTCGCGCAAGGTGTGAAAATCGCCGAAGACGGCTCGACCGATGCCGATGCATTGGAGCTCGCGAGCGATCGTCATTTTGAATACCTGCTGCGTCATATCACGGTGTCGGCGGGCGGGAAGCCGCTCGCCGGGAAGTTCGTGAACCTCACGCCGCCGCTCATCGTGGGCGATGTGGAAAAGACGGCGTTCTTGTACGAGATCGAGTATCCGCTTACCGGGCCGCAGCCTTCCGAGGTGAGCTTCTTCCACGACATGCTCAAGGAATGGCCCTACTCGGTCGGAACCTCATGGGAGGTGAGCTATGCGATGCGGGTGAAACGCTCGGACTCGAACGACGTTTCCGCGTGGCTCCTGCCTGCGCGAAAGGCGACGACGATTCCGACGGGCTGGACTACCGCCGCGCCAAAAGCGGACGGCTGGCGGACGTTCGGCGAGTATCTGCATCACGGCGTGATGCACATTCTCACGGGGTATGATCATCTGCTTTTCGTGGCGGCGCTCGTGATTGCGACGGCGAGTTTTTGGGAGATGGTGAAAGTGATTGCGGCCTTCACACTGGCACACACGCTGACGCTCGGGCTTTCGGTTTTCAATCTCGTGCGTCTTTCGTCATCCATAGTAGAGCCTATTATTGCGCTCAGTATTGTGGTGGTCGCGCTGGAGAATGTTATTCGCCGTCGCCAGGGCCTCACCCGGATGAGGCTTGCCGTCGCGTTTGGGTTTGGGCTTGTCCACGGGCTGGGCTTTGCTGGCGGCCTTCTGGATGCGATGTCGGGGCTTCCATCCGTGGGGATTTGGGTCGCGTTAATTGCATTCAGCATCGGCGTGGAGATTGGCCATCAAGCTGTCGTCCTTCCACTGTTTGGATTGCTCGCGGTCGGTCGGGTGAAGATGGGGGACACATTCCGCAATGGCATGCTGCGATATGGCTCGGCGGTGGTCGCGTTCTGCGGGGCATACTACCTCGTTGTGGCGCTGAGGGCTTGACCATGCAGGGTGCTGTGCGCTCTTCATTAAACCCCGTTTTCTGAAAACCGGCCTTCTCAAAAGTGCCTCAAAATCGGAAATTATCACGATTTTACCCGTCCTTTACAAAAGAAGCCTCCCAGATTCATTTCATCTTAACAATCATCGTGTCTTCTCCAGAAAATCCACGGAAACTTTTATCAATGAAACTCACATCAGTCCTCACCAGAGCCGCCTTCGCTTTTTCGGCACTCGCGACCGTTGCGCATGCCGATCCTCAGCTCACTTCCTGGTTCACCGCAAACTCGGGGAAGTATGCGCGAATTTATCAGACCGCTGCGAATGAGGCCACTGGGCCTACTGCGACTGTCACGACTTGGAGCCGCGGCACGGGGACTCAGACGAATCCTGCTTACGCCGATGTGAACGAGATCAACTACTCTGCGAGTTGGGTGTATATCCGCACGACGGGGCTCGCTTCGCACGCCATGGGGCCTTGGTATTTGGACGCAGCGAAGTCGCAGAATTTCCCGAACTTCCCGTCAAACACGGCGGTGGTTTATCGCATCCCGCGAACGCCGGCGATCTCGGCGACGAAGACGCTCACGGGCCTCGGCGCGACCGGACGAATGGTCAACGGCGTGTCGATGTTCGATTCGCGCGATGCGTTTTCTTACGTGAACGGGAGCGCGCAGGACGCGACGCCGGTGAACGGGCTGACGGGCGACGGGATTTGGAATCGCGACGGATATCACAACGAGGGCGTCACTTTTGATGCCGGTCTCGCGCATCAAGCGGGGAACAACTACCACTACCACGCTCATCCCATCGCGCTGCGGTATCAACTCGGCGACCACGTGGATTACAACCCGACGACGAATCGCTATACGGAAAGCGCGGCGGCTCCGACAGTGCACTCGCCCATCGTCGCGTGGGCTGCGGACGGCATTCCGGTTTACGGGCCTTTCGGTTACAGCGATCCGACGAATGCGGGCAGCGGGATTCGCCGGATGATCTCCGGCTTTACGCTGCGCAATGGCACGAATGGGACGACGGCGATTACCGTGCGGCAGGTGCTGCCGCTTTGGGCGCAGCGCGTGCAAAATCGGACGACGCTTGCAGCGAATCAATATGGCCCGGCTGTCACTACCGCAGTCGGTAGCGCCTATTTGCTCGGCCACTATATCGAGGACTTCGATTATCGCGGCGACCTCGGGCAGACGCAGACGACGAGCGCGACGATTCGCGACTTCGACCTCAATGAGCAAAACGTGCGCTTCTGCGTCACGCCGGAGTTTCCCGCAGGAACGTGGGCTTACTTCACGCCCATCAATGCCGACGGCACGCCGCAGTATCCTTACACCACGGGGCGCGCATATTTCGGGACACCGAGCGGCGGTGCTTCCAGCGCGGCGGTGATGAATGCAGACACGCCGCTCACGCGGCACTTCATTGGCGGCGCGAATACTCCAATCGCGATCGGAACGCCGAGCGTGTCGGCTCCGAATGTCACGCTCACGTGGAGTTCTGTGGAAGGCGGGACTTACTCGGTGGATGCGTCGGCGGCTTCGAATTTCACGCCGTTCACAAACAAGGCTTCGGGCCTCGTCGCCACTGGCATTTCCAGGTCCTCGACCTATGCCGCGCTGGCTTCCTCGGGCACGGAATATGGCCGCGTCAATCGCACGGCACTCGCGACCTACGACGCGAACGGGCAGACCGCTGCGACGGTGGCGCAAAGCGCGAGCACGAGCTACGTGCTCGGTCCGCCGAACTCGCCGCCGACGATCACCGGCATCGCGAATCAGAGCGTCGCCATCAACACTGCGGTAAGCGGCATCGCGTTCACCGTGGGCGACGCGGAGACGGCGGTCGCCAGCCTCACCGTCACCGGTAGTTCGTCGAACCCGACGATGCTGCCAAATGCGAACATCACCTTCGGCGGTAGTGGCGCGAGCCGCACCGTCACGCTCACGCCAGCGACGAACCAGAGCGGCACCTCGACCGTCACGGTCGGTGTGAACGATGGCGCGACCACGACGAATACGACATTCACTTTCACCGTCGCGCCCGCGAGCAACCGGAACAGCATCCTGCTCATCGTCGCGGACGATTATGGGCTCGATGCCAGCTCGCTCTACAACACCAGCCCCGGCGTCTCGCTGCCGCCCACGCCGAACATCGCGTCGCTTGCGGCGGGTGGAGTGAAGTTCACGAATGCGTACGCTTACGCGGTTTGCTCCCCGTCGCGCTCCAGCATGCTCACGGGGCGCTTCGGATTTCGCACCGGCACCGGCAATGTGGTGAGCGCCGCCGCGAACAACGCGTTGTTGGCGTCGGAGTTCACATTGCCCGACGCCTTTGCCGCCAATAGCCCGCTCGACTACCAGCTCAAGCACATCGGCAAATGGCACCTCGGCGGCGGACAGACCGCGCCGTGTCAGATCGGCGGCTGGCCTTCGTTTGCGGGCGCACTCATCGGAGAGATTACGGATTTCTACAGTTGGACGAAAGTCACGGGTAGCGGCGCGACCGCGAGCAGCACGACTTCCACGACTTACGCCACGACGGAAAACGTGAATGACGCGCTCGCCTTCATCAACACGCAGACGGCGGCGGGAAAGCCGTGGTTCACCTGGGTCGCATTCAATGCGCCGCACACGCCGTATCACAAGCCGCCGGACGCTTTGCACACGTACGACACCACGATCGCCGGATGGGCGTCCCTCGCGATCATGGGCAACGCGCTCGTTCACTACAACGCCGCTGTCGAGGCGATGGACTCGGAAATCGGACGTCTCCTCGCGGGCGTCGATTTGAACACGACGACCGTCATTTTCATCGGAGACAACGGCACGCCCACCGCGACGCTGCAATCGCCCTATCCGGCGAGCCGCGGCAAGGCCACGCTCTACGAGGGCGGCGTCCGCGTGCCGATGATCATCCGCGGGCCCAATGTGGTATCGCCGGGCCGCGCCGCGCCGCAACTTGTGCACGCGGTGGATCTCTACTCGACGATCCTTGAACTGGCGGGGATCAACGTCGCCGGCACATTACCCGGCGGCACGACGCTCGATTCGCAGAGCCTGCTGCCTATTTTGCAAAACCAGACCGTCGCGCGCCCCCAAGCATACAGTGAGTTGTTCGACACGAGCGATGCGACCCTCGGCGGACGGGCGTTGCGCAACAGCCAGTACAAAGTGATCCGACCGAAGACCGGTAGCGATGAATTTTACGACCTGACTGCCGATCCGTACGAGGCGAGCAATCTCCTCGCCGGCGGCGTGAATGCAATGACTGCCACGCGGCGCAACGCTTACTATTCGCTCGTCGCGGATCTCGGTAACTTTTCGGCCACCGCGCCGACGACGATCAATTCCGTGGCGCTGAATCCAACCGTGCCGGTGGGCGGCGAGGCGGTTACTGTCACTGCCAATGTCACGCCTGCGTCATCGACGACGATCTCCAGCGTGGCTCTTACCTATGACACGGGCTCCGGCACCACCACCGTCTTCAATGAAACAATGGGCACGGCTGCCGGCACGCAATGGCTCGGTGCGGGCACCGTTTATCCTTGGACGATCACGTTTGCCGGTCCTCCGACTTCGCCGTTCCGCCAGACCGCCGCCGCGAATCATACGCCAGTCGGGCAGGGGAATCAGTTCGGCATGGAGGTTTTTGGGAACTCGCCAAACATCGGCCAGAACACGATGACCACGACGAATAATATCAACGCGACCGGCACGGCGGGCTCCGTCGAGTTCTACGTCTCCACGACCGGAATCACGGGCGCCCAAGGCTGGGACTTCCAGACATCGACGGACGGCACCGCATGGACCACGCGCATCAATGAAGCGACCGCGACAAATTACGCCTTCACGCTGAAGAGCTACACGCTTTCCGCCGCCGAACGCGTGAGCACGCTGAAGCTGCGCTTCCGTTTCGCGGGCGGCGGCATGAATCAGGTGCCCACCGTCCGCCTCGACGACATCAAGGTGACTGTCGGCGGCGCGAGTGCACCGGTTACAGTTCCTATGACGGCGGCGGGCGGCGGGAACTATACCGCCACGATTCCGGTCCAGCCCGCAGGCACCACGGTAAATTACTCTATCCTTGCGACCGACTCTGCAGCGGGCATTGACTACGTCGCGAGCAGCTACACCGTCGTCGCCGCAGCACCGGTCCTCGCGGTCACCCCGGCTACGGGCCTCACTTCCACTGGCACCATCGGCGGGCCATTCACACCTGCGAGCGCGGCTTACACGATCTCCAACACGGGCAATGCCTCGATGAACTGGACCGCCGCGAAGTCCGCCGCGTGGGTCACGCTTTCCAGCGCGAGCGGCACACTCGCAGCGGGCGCAAATACGACCGTCACCGCGAGCATCAACACTGCCGCGAACTCCCTCGCAGTCGGCAGTTACAGCGACACGATCACATTTACCAATACGACAAACGGCACCGGAAATACCACGCGCGCCGTGAGTCTCGCAGTCGGCTCAAACACCGCGCCATCCGCGCCGGTGCTCGCCGCGCTGCCTCTGTTCAGTCAGGGCGGAACGAAGACCATCACATGGCCCGCAGTCAGCGGCGCGACGAGCTACACAATCCAAATCGCCACGGATGCCGCCTTCACCACCGGCGTCGTTTCGAAAAACGTCACCACGCCGAGTGCCACGTTCACGAACCTTGCCAGCGGCGTGACCTACTACTACCGCGTCATTGCGACAAATGCGATCGGCTCCTCGGCGGCGAGCAACGTCGTTTCCTCCACGCAGGACAGCGTCGCGCCAGCCGTCGCCATCACCTCGCCGGCGTCCGCGCTTTCCACGGCCACCGCGACGCTCACCGTGAGCGGCACGAGCAGCGATGCGCTCTCCGGGATTTCGAAAGTCACCGTCAACGGCGTCACCGCGACCACCGCGAACGGCTTCGCAAACTGGAGCGTCACCATCCCGCTCGGCTACGGCACGAACGGCATCACCGCAGTCGCCTACGACACCGCTGGAAACGGCACCACCACAGCGCCGGTGCGCGTCACACTCACCGCCACGCAGACCTTCAATCCCCTCATCATTCCCGAAGTGATGACCGGCACGACGTTCAACCTCGACCTCCACACGACCACGAAACGCTTTGGAAACACCACCTTCCAAAACACCGCCGACACCAACACGATTTCGTACAACAACATGCTGTTCTGGGGCCCCACGCTCATCATGAACAAAGGCGACTGGGTGCAGCTCAACGTCACCAACAACCTCGCCGAATC
>JAYUSJ010000293.1:0-13825 GCA_043755735.1 Verrucomicrobiaceae bacterium
ACCAAAACCAACCATGAAACTGTAACCAAAGTCCACGGCAGGTGTTACCCATGTCCTGAACCACATGTGTTACCCATGTCCTGACCCACGCCCTGCGACCAGTCACCACTCACCACTCACAAATCACAGCCAGATTGCTCAAGTGGTTACCACCATCTCACGACTGACAGAGCACGAGCCGGGCAAAATCAACGGAGCTTCACGGAGTCCGTCAGGGCTTTCGGCATGAAGGTCGTGATGTAATCGCGGAGCATTTCGTCCACGGCTTGATCCACGTCGTTCTGCTTTGAGGCATCGCGGGCGGGCGGGACCATCGCTGTGACGGTGATGTAGGCCCAGCGCTGGTTGTAGCCGGAGAAAAGCCGGTCTTTCATGTCGATCAGCGTGCGCTCAAAATGCGAACCGGAAACCCCGGTGTGCCCCACAAACCAGTAGTAGCTCAGCATCCGGTATTGCAAAGGCCGGCCTTCCTCGTCCTTCGAGAGCTTCGTGTTGGAGAGGCGGGTGGCGGTGAAGGAGCCTCGTCCAGGGAGGTTGAATGCGACCTCGCGAGTGTCTGCAATGTTCCATCCCTGCGTCGGGAGGCATCGCTCCGCGCGGTGGATGCTGGTGTTCATGTCCTGGCCGGAAAGAACCACCGAAAGTGTGATCCCGGTATGGTCCGACGGAATCGGCATCTTCTTTCCCTGGTAGCTGCCAAGCGTTGTATAGGCCTTGCGCGCAAAACCCGTGTCCTGCCCGAGAGTGTCGCGCTCCTTCTGTGTAATCGGGAGGTTTTCGCCGCGCCATGCGCCGATATACTCTGGCATCGCGGCCATATCGACCACGCCCAGCGGTTGAGTGTTCAGGCTGCTGGGCAGAGCAAAAACGAGGCTCATCCCAAGCCCAACTACGGCGAGCAGAATCCCGGCGCGTTTGGTTTCAGTAATCATACGAGATGGGTCCTTTCGCGGGCTTCTCCGGTTCTGCTGCGGGTGAAGGAGCGGCGGGATCATCCGGCGAGCGCGGCTTCTTATTAAATAGCGCGGTGACGCCCGACCAATCGCGTTCGAGCAGATTGCCGGTGCCGACCATCGCGAGTACGGCGACCGGGAAGAACACGAAGCCGGACCAGTCGTGATACAATCCCGTCGCGATCTTCGGGTCGAGGAAGCGGGCGAAAATGACTACCGAAAACACGCGTGCAAAGTTCCCGAGAATCGCGAAAAGGATCGAACTGGCAAATAGCGCGAACTTCTTGATCGGCGTGCGCATCGTAAACTCCGCATAGAGCGCCGCGAGCATGAGCATCGCCATCAGCGAGCGGATTCCCGAGCATCCGCCCGCGACCTCCATCGGCTCAAAGCGGCCATCCGGCGAACGAATCATTGCTCCATCCACCACGATGGGAATCCCGCACACGGAAGACATCACGCGAATCGCGGTGGCCGTCTTGGCCTGAAGCCCCGCAGTATTTTGCACGAGGCTGCCCATCGGAGTCATGAACAGGAGAAACAGACACGGGAAGATGAAGAGCCGTCCCATTTTCCTGCCCCACAAATAAACCACGGCCCCATACACAAGCATCGGCAGAGCGAAAATCGCCAGCCGCGGCTGAAGCATCCGTACCGAAAGGACGTACGAAACAATCCCCGCTGCAACCCACCAAAGGCCGACGGTCGCCGGCTCCCCCTTCGCAGCCCACAACTGCGCCCGTCTTAAATACAGCAGGACGAAAAAGATGGGGATGATCGCCCAGCAATGAACCTGATCGTTTTCCTCGTTCCAGCTCGCCGCGATCCACTGAGCTGCGGACTGGGTGTTCAGCAGGAATGGCTTGGGGACAAAGTAAAAGAGGCCGACCACGAGCACGAGCAGGCCGAGGATCGTGAGGGTCGTCTGGTGCTCTTTGATCCCGGCAGCGACAGCCGCCCTCATTGCTTGTTGAGGCGTAGGTTCAGATTCAGGTGTGTGCCGGGGTGTGTCGGACATGGAGCACAAGACTACGCACTACCGCCCGGTGTTCAATCTTTCCCCGTGGAATCTACAAAAACAAATGGGGCAGACTGCTTCCAGTCTGCCCCTAAAATGGTGCTCGCGAGAGGACTCGAACCTCCACAGGTTTCCCTATATGATCCTGAGTCATACGCGTCTGCCAATTCCGCCACGCGAGCAAAACTCGGGGCGGAGATAGAAGCCGCCCGCTCCCCCGCTGGCAAGGGGAGTTTTCTAATAAATCGGTTTTAAGCGCGAAAGCGGTCCAAAAAAAAGACAACGGCTCAATTTCCGGGTCGCCCATTCTCACCTCGTAATCATTCTGATGCTCTTGCTCGCTGGCCCCGCCAATCAGGTCTCCTCCGGTGGCTGGTAGTCCGGCATTAGCTCGAAAGTTACTTTGATTGCGATTCGTGTCGTGGCATGTCACCAGCCCCGATAATGGAATGAAGCATAAACGGTCTGAGTGGCTTTGTCATGGTGTGCGAGGAGGCAATCTTCTCCGAAATCGCGGCGATCAAATTCATCCACCGTCTCGAGAAACACCGGCCATGATGAAGGACGGCGTGCCCGACCGAAAAAGCGGCGCCCGCCTAGCGGTTGCCTGCTGAACGCGCCAGTCGTGATGCGCGCATAGTCAGCATCTGACACACGAAACGAGATCAAATACCCATCCATGAACGTGGGCTTGACCATCCGAATGTCCGTGACCACTGATCTCGAATCGTAACCGAAGAGACGGTCAAACTCCAAATCCCGGTCTGGAGGGATGAACGCAAGGGAAAACCAAGCAAGCATGAGCAGTAGAAATGGAAGCGTCATCAGCGCACAGCCTCGCTTTCGACGAATCACGGCCCCAATACAAACGCCTGTCCCTAGCACGATCCCGAGAACGATGAGCCACATGAAATGAGACATGATACCAGCCACTTTGAAGTTGCTTTGAGCACAGTTGCGAGGACCATTTTCTACTTTGATTGCAGTCGGAACCAGAGTGTGCGTGCACATTCGGCGGTGGCGCGGTCATTTTTGTGACGAAGATCTGACTTCCCTGCTGGAGTGTCTCGTTCCGGTGTGTTGGATTCGCTGCCTATGCAAACTCTGCGCACTGCTTTTGATCCGGCGACTTTCCGCAAAGAGGGGCATCGTGTCGTCGATATGCTGGCGGATTTGCTCGCGGCGGAGACGGGCGGGAGCGGTGCGGTGCTGCCGTGGGAGTCGCCTTCGGAGCAGCTCGCGCATTGGGAGCGGCGGATGGCGGATGGGGAGCAGGATGTGTCCGATTTCATCGGCGAGTTTGCGGCGCGGAGCATCAAAATTCATCACCCGCACTACATGGGGCATCAAGTCTGCGCGCCTGTGCCGGCGGCGGCGCTGGCGGGGTTTGCGGCGGAGTTTTTGAACAACGGGATGGCGGTTTACGAGATGGGTCCGGCGGCGACGGCGCTGGAGCGGTGGATTGTGCGGCGGACGTGCGATGCGATGGGGTTTCCAAAGGGGGACGGTTTTCTGACTTCGGGCGGGACGCTGGCGACGCTCACGGCCCTGCTGGCGGCGCGCGCGATGGTGCTCGGCGAGGACGTGCTGCAATCGGGGACGGGGCGCGAGTTTGCGGTGATTGCGTCGGAGGAGGCTCATTATTGCACGGCGCGGGCGGTGCAGGTGATGGGCTGGGGGCGCGACGGGCTGGTGACGGTGCCGACGGACGGGCGGTTCAAAATGCGGACGGATTTGCTCTCCGCCGCTCTCGATGAAGCGGGGCGGCGCGGACGCAAAGTCGTGGCGGTGGTGGCGAGCGCGTGCTCGACGTCCACGGGCAGCTACGACGACATCCATGCTGTCGGGGATTTTTGCGAGGCGCACGGACTGTGGCTCCACGTCGATGGTGCGCACGGAGCAGCGGTGGCATTTTGCCCGGAGCTGCGCGGGCTCATTTCCGGCATCGAGCGGGCGAACTCGGCGATCCTCGATTTCCACAAACTGCTGCTCACTCCCGCGCTGGCGACGGCGGTGTTGTTCCGCGAATCGGCGGCGTCGTGGGCGGCGTTCCACCAGCGGGCGCAGTATCTTTTCGCCGAGAACGATCCCGAGCCGTGGCGCGATGGTGGACGCCGGACGATGGAGTGTACGAAGCTGAGCATGAGCGTGAAGATCGCCGCGATCTGGCGCGCGCATGGCGAAGCGCTGTTCGCCGAACACCTCTCCACCGTCCACGCGCTGGCGAAGCAATTCGCGGAGTTGCTTCGAAATCGGGACTCGTTCGAAGTGGCCATCGCGCCGGAGTCGAACATCGTCTGCTTCCGCCACCATCCCGACGGACTCCCCGACGACGCGCTGGATTCCCACAACGCCGCGCTGCGGAAACGGATCATCGAGTCGGGAGAATTCTACATCGTGCAGACCGTCCTCCGCGGACGAACCTGGCTGCGCACAGCGCTGATGAACCCGTTCACGACTATCGAGCACCTCGCGGCGATGCTCGATGCGCTGGCGGGTCAAACCGGGTGTGACTAAACGTGGAACAAAGAAAGCGCCATGCCAGCGACTCACCCCCGAATGCGTATCCGATGCACTTCTACCAAAAATAGTTTTCCCCGGTAGAATTCGCGCTCTGGGTGATTGGAAAGAAATGCCGCCAGTGTCTCCATGACCTGCGGGATGATTTCAGGGTGATTGTGGAGTTGGATCGAAATGATGCCGCCGTGTGTAGCAGGTGGATAAGCCACGATGTCAGAAAAATCGGCATCCAATGAAACGAGAATCGCGTCGAGTTCGTGAGCTTTTGCCAACACGACCGGATCAATCGAACGGATTGGCAGAACCTCCCGCAGCAGAGCTACGCGATGCCCCGCACCACGGAGCGCGTCCGTGATACTCGCTGGCACACATTGGTCGCCGAGAAGTGGCAGACTCATGCCGCTGCGTCGTAGTCCGCAAGGTCGCGAGCGTAGTGCAGGCAGGCTGCAACGTCCGCCGCCGTCACATCGGGAAACTCCCGCGTAATCTCATCCGCCCCACGCCCATCTGCCACATATCCAAGGATGAGCGCAACCGGGATGCGTGTGCCTTTGATGCAGGGTTTGCCGCGCAAGATGCCCGCTTCACTCGTAATTCGTTCGCGCCAATTCATGCGTGGAAAGTGCCGTAATCCACATGAAGCGTCAATGCGGCTTCCCCGTTATTCTCCCCGGTGAATGGACTGCCGCTCAATTTTCCCCCATCGTAATCTACTATTCTACTTTTCATCACACCCGATAAAACTGCTCTCTAAACTTCCGCTTCCGGCTCGTCGTCCGGACGCGGTGGCTCGGGCTCGGGCGGGACTTCGCCGAGGAGCATCGCTTCTTCCGCAGCGGTGATGTCGCCGATGGAGCCGGCCGGGAAACGTCCGCGGCGAAGGTCGGTTTTCGACGGGCCGGGCGGGCGCGGGGTCACAGGCGTTTCGCGGCGGTCGCGACGATGGCTTCGTCTATCACGCTGGATTTGTGGTCGGCGCCCTCGATGAGGCTGAGCATCGCGATTTTGTTCAGCATTCGCGGGATTCCTCCGGATGCAGTGTGCATGGCAGCGAGCGCGCCGGCGGTGAACAACTCGGCGAGGCGGCCTGCGCTCATGAGCCGGTATTTCACATACTGTGCGGTCTCATCGGCGGTCAGCGGGCCGAGTTCGCTGCGGAGGTAGATGCGATTTCTGAGGGCCTCGAACGTCGCGTGCTCAAGCCGCTGGCCGAGGCGCGATTCGCCGAAGAGGATGCAGGTGGTGAGTTTTTGCTCGGGGATCTCGATGTTTGTGATCGTGCGAATGATGTGGAGGCAGTCCGCGGAAAGCAGGTGCGATTCGTCGAAGAGCAGCACGAGCCGGCATCCCTGCTGGTGGAGTTCGATGATGTAGTTGCTGAGCGTTTTCAGGAGGTCCTGCACGCGCGCGATGCCGACGGGCAGTGCGATGCCGAGCTCGGCGAGGATCTCGCGGAGGATGCCGGTTTTGCTGAGTCCCGGCGTGGCGAGGATGAGCGCGACGCAATGTTTTGGCTCGTGAAAATGGGTGAGCAATAGCTGGGAGACGAGTGTTTTCCCGGTGCCGCTGGGGCCGGTGACGAGGCCGAGCGACGTGTTCAGATCGACGGCCATCTTCATGCTGCGGACGGCATTTGCGTGGCTGTCCGTGCGGAAGAAAAATGCGGGATGCACGCAATCGGCAAACGGGTTTTCCCGCAGCCCGTAGGTCTGGATGAAGTCGCCCGGTCCGACGAACGGGAGGACCGCAATCGGTGCGCCGACGAGCGCATCAAAAGGATCGAATGGTGCGCCTTCGGGTTGAGTTGGGTTTGGTTGATTTTGCATGGCTTGGTCTGGTGATGTGTTACGCGGCGGCTGTTTCTCCCGCCTGCGGGCTTTGTGCGGTGAGTGCGGTGGCGAACCGCGAGATGCAGCGCGCGTTCGGATGCGCGGGGCTGGAGATTTGCAGCGGGCAGCGGCTTTGGTTCGCCTGCTCGACGGCGAGGTCGCGCTTCAGCCAGCCGAGGTTTACGGGTGTGTAGCTGAGGAAGCGCGTGGCGCAGGTGATGATTCGTTCTGCTGCGCGTCGGGCGTCGCTTTCGCTGTCGCTCTGGTTGATGACGACGTGGAGTTGCGCGGCTATCCGGCTTTCGCGCGCGAGTTTGATCACGCCGTATGCGTCGAGAGTCGCGGCGAGATTCGGCGTGGCGACGACGATGATATCATGGGCAAGGCCGAGGAATTGCATGACAGCCGAGGAGATGCCCGCGCCGGTGTCGATCATCAGCACGTCGTACTCGGCGGCGATGTTGAGCAGTTCGCGCCCGAGAGCCTCAATCTGCGAGTGCCGCAAGTCCGCCAGCCAGCCCACGCCGGAGGCTCCGCAAATGGCATCGACGCCACCGGGGCCCGGCATCACTGCATCGCGAAGCGTCGAGTGCCCGCTGAGCACATCGGCGATGGTGGCCCGCGGATTCACGCCGGCGAAAATGTGCATGTTCGCCATCCCTAGATCGGCATCGAAGATCAACACCCGCAATCCGCTCTGCGCGAAGGCGACCGCGAGATTCACAGACAGCGTCGTTTTTCCCACGCCGCCCTTGCCGCTCGTCATCGCGATCACGCGGGTCGAGCACTGCTTGCGCTGAATCTCCAGCCGGACCGCGGCGATGGACGCGCCCTCGAGGAAGAGACGCCGGTACGCGACCTGAACGAGCTCTTCGCGCCGCGAGTCCCGGGCAAAGCCGTCGGAAAAAGTTTCGCGAAACGTCTGCTCAATGAACTGCCTCTGCGATGGCTCGATGCCACCGGAGTGGATGCTTGGTTTTCCAAATGCGGGTGTCATATCCTGTAAAAATGCCCTGTTTGGTCGCATCGAAGTGCGGGCTACAACAACGAAGGACCGCAATATGTTGGGTTGACATAAAACGGCACCCACAGCATATGGAGGAGCAGCCTCGGCCCGTCAACAGTAAAGGCCCCCGTTTCTGGGTCATCCGGCTCATTTTCACGATGTCCACCATCCGCTTTCACTGCATCCAATGCGGGGCCTCACTCACAGCCGGCAGCCGCTCCGAGCATTTCACCAAATGCTCTGCGTGCCATCATGTCGTGCCGGTGCCCTCGGAAGCGGCGGCTGCAGACGGGCCGTCGGAGATGGCTTTTCCAAAAGGCGTGCTCGAACTGGAGATCAAATTCCTCTGCACATCGTGCGGGGTAAAACTCGGGATCGATGCCCGCTGGGAAGGTCGATCCGTCACGTGTCCGGAGTGCAATTGCCCCACCGAAATCCCGCGGTGGTCGCAACGCCGTGAATCCAAACCGGCACCCAGCGTCGTCCTCACCGCGGACGAAGTCGCATTTCTGAGCGCGGACGACGACAACCAGCAAACGGCATGAAGGCGGGCAGCGAGACCACCGCCCTTCAATGCCCGAAATGCGGAGCCGGCATCCACGCGCCCGCTTCCGCCCGCACCCGGCGCCTGCAATGCCCAAAGTGCCGCGAGATTGTCGTGATCGAGAAAGTCGCAGCCGGGGAGGGGAAAGTGATCGTCGCCCCCGCCGCGCAAATGCTGGACGAGGTGGGACTGCTGAAGGCGCGAGTCGAGGCGCTCGAACAAGCCATGTCCGTGATGCAGAAAAGAGTCGCGGACGGCGCGCGGGGCACAAAAATCCACTGGGTCTCCGGCGGAGCCGTCCCGGATTTCTCGGACCTTCAGGCCGCCGCTCTGCGCGACAATCTCATCGCACTCCCCGCACAGGACATCATCATCGAGACCCTGCGCAGCGACACCCATGCACGGAAGCAGGCAGAGTGGTTCAAGGCCGTTTTCACCGAGGCCCACTGGTCCGTACACGGCCCGGAGGATGCGCCGCTTACCCACATCACCCGGCCCGGTGTGTCGCTGGCAACCGGGCTCCCCGTTTCTGCAAAAGCCGCCGCAACCTACCTCGCAGTCCGCGCGGCAGGCTTCGACATCGAGACCATTTTCGACTCCGAACTTAGCGAAGACGAACCGCGCCTCGTAGTTGCGACGCGCAGTCTGCCGCAGGGTTTCGGCAGTCGGTGATGAAGTGCCGGCTTACAGCGAATTGAGGAACTTCGCCAGGTCCGCGACCTTCGGGCTCTTCGCCGTCCGCACATAGTAGCCGCTGGTGCCGACGCCGCATTGCAGACTCTCCGCGAGCGAGAGACCGGCGAGACGGCCCAGGCAGAATCCCGCATTAAAATGATCGCCCGCGCCCGTGGTAATCTTCGGCACCGCGCAAAACGGCCCCTCGACATGCGCGGAACCGGACCCATCCGAGCCGGCCGCAAATTGCACCGGATGCACGACTACTGTATCCACTTTCAGCTTCGCACGGATCTGCGCGGCTGCATGCGTGACCGTGCCGTAGGTTTCCTCCACCGGACCAAGCCCGAGTACCTCGCTCACCTGGCGCGCCTCGCCGAGATTCAGCCCGAGGATGACGCGCGCGTGCTTCTCGAATCCGCTCACCAATTTCAGCGCCCCCGCGAGATCTTCCTTCGAGCGTTTTGCCGGGTCCGTGAGATCGAAAAAGATCCAAGGCTTTGGCCCCTTCAGCTTTGGCATCACGGTCGCGAGCAGCTTTTTGAAAATCTCCGAGAGGTGCATGAGCATCGTCCAGTTCACCATAGCGACGAGTTTCGAAGACGAGAAGAGCTTCACGAGTTCCGCCTCGGAGATGTGCTTCGTGAGCTGTTTCCAGTTCACATCCTTGAGCCCCACATGATTGCCGCACATCAGCTTCCCATCGTCGAATTCGTACGCGTCAGTGTATCCCGGTTCAGCGATGGAAATAACCTTCGCGCGTTTCGCGAAGTCGGTGAAAACCGGATGCAGATTCGGATTGCCGAGATTGCCGATGTAGGTCGTCGAAAAATCAAACGCCTCCAGCGCATTGGCCATGATCGGTCCGTTGCCGCCGAGCTTCACCATTTTCACCGCGAGCTCGAAGTTCGCGCTCACACCCGAAGCCGCCGTGATGCGCTTTGCCCAATCCACCATCGTCGTGTAGCGCTCGAACTTCGTCGGCGACTGCCGTGTTTTGACGACCTCGATAATCGTGTCCACAAAGCCGTCGAAGCCGACAACGACTTTCTGCTTCGCGATGGATTTGGCGGCGGACTTGAGGGCGGCGGCTGTGGTTTTAGACAGGATCTGTGACATCGGCGCGCTGTATATCGCCCCGCAGGGAAATGGTCCAGTGACGATCCGTTGAAGTTGCTCTCGACAGTTTGGCCGCATCCGGCAAAGTTGAATTCGCACCCAACGCTGGGGTGGCGAAATTGGCAGACGCGCCAGATTTAGGATCTGGTTCCGCAAGGAGTATGGGTTCAAGTCCCTTCCCCAGCACTTCCCCTGAATGCTCTGCAAGCCTTGGTCCTTTGCAATCGATTCAAGAAGCGCTCGGCCCGTTCCGGTCGCTATACGGCTCTACGGGCGGGGTCACAGATTCTAGCAAAGGTGTCGCTTCCATTCGGCTAGAGCAGGGGATGATCGATCGAAATACAGTTCGCAGCGCGATATGACCAGGCTCGGAATGCTCACCAGTGGCGTGATTGCTGCAATTTTCGTGTGCGTTGCGACAGCGCCTTGCAAAGCCGAAACGGCGGGCGAAGTGGATTTTGCCGCGCTTCAGGCTGATGCCAAGAAGTCGTTTGGGGAGGGCGTTGCTCCATTTGTGAAGAGCTACTGTTCGAGCTGTCATGGCATCAAGAGACAGAAGGGCGGAATTAATTTCGAACCCGCGCTCAAGAACCCCGGCGAAGCGGCATCCGGCAAGCGCTGGAAGCAGGCGCTCGCAAACGTGGAGGCGCATGAAATGCCGCCGGAAGACGCCGACAAGCAGCCCACGGAAGAGGAGCGCCGGGCGTTCATGGACGGCATCGCGAAACTCAAGTTTCTCAGTTCGAAAGATCCGGGGCCTTTTGTGCTCCGTCGTTTGACCAAGATGGAATACGGCAACACACTCCGGGATCTTTTCGGTGCGGACCCGAGTGTCGCCCGTGAACTGCCGGACGAAGTGTTTGGAGCGGGGTATTTGAATACGCTGTCACCTCTTCAGTCGGAGCAGTATCTCGCGATTGCAAATGACGTGCTGGATCGGACTCCGGACGTGCAAAAGCGTTTGTTCGGAGACCCGCCGGCGTCGGGCAGCGATCTCCGGGCGGCGGCGAAAATCGTCGCACGTTCGATCACTCGAAAAGCCTATCGCCGGCCACCGTCGGATGCGGAGATTGAGGTTCTTCTCACGGTTTTCGATCTCGCACGCGAGAGCAAGCTCGCCTACCCGGAGGCTCTGCGCCTGATGCTGAAAGCGGTCCTCGTTTCTCCACAGTTTCTGTTCATCACGCCCGCAAGGGAGGTTGAGTCCGGGCGCGATACTGTTCCGCTCGATGACCATCAGCTTGCATCCCGTTTGTCGTATCTCATTTGGGCGACAATGCCGGATGCCGAGCTCTCCGCCCTCGCTGATGCCGGAACTCTGCATGAGCCCGCAGTGCTCAAGGCGCAGACGAAGCGACTTCTCGCGGACCCGCGGGCGCGGGCGCTGTTCGATGGATTTGGCGCGCAGTGGCTCGGGGTCGGGGGCCTTAAAAGCAAAACATTCGACACTGCCAAATTCCCCCAAATGACCGCCGAAATGCGCTCCGCGATGTATGACGAAGCGCGCCTGTTCTTTGAAAGCATGGTGCGCGAAAACCGGAGCGTCGTCGGCTTCATCGATAGCGATTACACGTTCCTCAACAACACTCTCGCCGCCCTTTACGGAATGGAGAAAACCGTCGCCGGTGCGGAGATGCGCCGGGTGAAGCTCACCGATGCGAATCGCGGCGGCATTCTGGGGATGCCCGCAGTTCTCGCGACGACATCGTTTCCCAATCGCACCAGCGCGGTGAAGCGCGGCGTGTGGGTGCTTGAGCAAGTGCTCGGCGAACACGTGCCGCCCGCGCCGCCAAACGTCCCGGCTTTGGAAAAACTGGACAAGAAGGCGGTCGAAAATCTTACGCTGCGTCAGCGCACGGAGCTGCACCGTACAAATTCTGTCTGTGCGAACTGCCACAAGATTCTCGACCCCATCGGCTTTGGTCTCGAGAACTTCGACGCCATCGGACGGTGGCGTGACCAGGACGATACCGGCGGCGCGATTGATGCCGCAGGCGAGCTTCCCGGCGGCAAGCGCTTTTCATCGCCCAAAGAACTCAAAGTCATCATTGCCGCCCGCTCGGCGGATCTCGCGCGAAATCTCACGGAAAAACTGCTCGCTTACGCGCTCTGCCGCCAGCTCGAAGGCTACGATGAAATCGTGGTGGATCATCTCATGGAATCCCTCGCCAAGGACGGCTACCACATGCATTCGCTCATCACCGGGGTCGTCACCAGTTTTCCGTTTGTGACTCGCCGTATCCGGTGATGCCCTCCGCACGCTCGGCGTCTCAACCTTGAGCCCGTGATGCCAGCGTTTGATACGGAAGATGAGTGGTTTGATTGAGCGTTCAGCGTTTGCGGAGGCCGCGAATTCGCCGTGCGAGGTCGGCGTCGGCGCGATCGAGGTCTTCGAGGAGACTTTCCACGGAGATGGCCATTCCTCCAAAGGTGATAACGGTTTGGGCGACGAGGGTGTCGTCCGAGGCGACGGTCATGTCGTGCTCGGTGGCGTATTTGGCGACGAGCCGCTCCAGGACATCGTCGGCGGTCTTTTTGGAGGAGGAGTAGAAGACCTGGATGCCGGAGGGGCGTTTCTCGGAGGTGTTCTTTTTGCCCTGGCCGTCAAATACGACGACGACTCTGGTGCCGGTGGCATCCTGATAGGCGGTGAGGCGGGCGATGAGCTGTTCGCGGGCGGCTTCGGTGTGGCGGCGATGCAAGGCGCGAAGCTCCGGCCAGGCGAAGATCACGCTATGGGCATCGACGAGAAGGAAGCGCATGGGACGCAAAAACGAAGCAGCGAATCGCGACACTTGTCACGATTCGCTGCCTCGGAAAATACTGTTTGGGAAGGACGGAAGCTACTCGGCGGTAGCTTTCTCGACCTTCTTTTTCGGCGCTGCTTTTTTGACGGTCTTGGCTTTGCCCAGACCAGCCTTCACCTTCTCCTTTTTGCGTTCGATGTAGGATTCGCGGCGACGTTTTTTTTCGGTTTTGTTGTATTGTTTGCCCATGAGGTTTGAAATTGAGTGGCGCTCGTTACGGGAAAGCGGAATTTTGGTCAACCGCTATCCATCGCTTGCCAGTTGAAAAGTTTCTGCCATGTTCCGCCCCCTTTTTTAAGGGAAAGTAGAATTATGCAGAAAGACAATATCCGAAACATCGCCATCATCGCTCACGTTGACCATGGCAAAACCACGCTCGTGGACTGCTTGCTCAAACAAGCCGGTACCTTCAGGGCCAACGAAGCCAAAGCCAGCGAAGAGCGCATCATGGACTCCATGGACCTCGAGCGCGAAAAGGGCATCACCATTCGCGCGAAGAACGCGGCGTTCATCTGGAAGGGTTACCATGTGAATATCGTGGACACTCCCGGACACGCCGACTTCGGTGGCGAGGTGGAGCGCATCATGAAGATGATCGACGGCGTGTTGCTCGTCGTCGATGCGTATGACGGCCCGCAGGCGCAGACGAAGTTCGTTTTGAAGAAGGCGCTGGAGAACGGTGCGAAGGCAATCGTTGTCATCAATAAGATCGACCGGCCAAACGCGAATCCGCTGAAGGTGCTCGATCAGGTTTTCGAGTTGTTTCTCGAGTTGCACGCGAATGACGACCAACTCGACTTCCCGATCGTCTATGCGAGCGCGAAGAATGGATTTGCAAAGCTCGACCTCAAGGACGAGACCACCACGATGGATGCCCTCTATCAGACGGTTGTGGACAAAGTGCCGGCGCCGAAAATCAGCGAAGTTCCTTACTTCCAGTTCGTCGTAGCGAACCTCGACCACAGTGAATACCTCGGGCGACTCGCTTACGGGCGCATCGTCAGCGGCAGCGTGAAGACGGGCGATACCATCGTCTGCCTCCACAATGAAGGCCGCACATCGAGGGCGAAAGTGACCGCCGTTTTCGGCCACGAAGGGCTCAAGAAAGTCGAAGTGCCCGAAGCATGGGCGGGCGACATCGTGGGTATCGCAGGCTTTGAAGACGTGTTCATCGGCGAGACGCTGACGGACAGCGAAACGCGCGAACGGTTGCCGTTTGTGGACATCGATCCACCGACGATCAGCATGAAGATTTGCATCAACGACGGCCCGCTGGCTGGTCGCGAAGGCACACTCCTCACCGCACGCCAAGTGCGCGAGCGGCTCTTCCGCGAGACGCGGACGAACGTCTCCA
>JAYUSJ010000294.1:0-13786 GCA_043755735.1 Verrucomicrobiaceae bacterium
GGGCGCTGCGCCAATCGGGTTCGTGGCCATGTCGGCGGCCTTCTTCGCGTCTTTGGCGAAGTACTCGCGGCTCTCGGCGACGAGCTGGGCGACGCGTGCGATTTCCTTGTCCGTCGCTCCACGCTGAAGGACGAAGCGGTATCCAGCACGGACGCGATCTTCGGGCGTGGACGCCGCCGCGACAATGCGCCGCGAGAGGGCCTGCGCGGCTTCGACGTAAACGGGATCGTTGAGCGTGACGAGGGCTTGCAGCGGGGTGTTCGAGCGGTTGCGCCGGATGGTGCAAATCTCGCGGCTCGTCGCGTCGAAAGTCACCATCGAGGGATACGGCGAAGTCCTGCGCCATTCCGTATAAATGCCGCGCCGGAACCGGTCCTCACCGGCGCTCGTCTGCCAGTCGAGACCGCCGCCAAATGCCGCGCTGAGTCCCGCGTTCGGGCGCGCCGGGCGGACACTCGGACCAAACATTTTTCCGCTAAGCAGGCCTCCCACTGCGAGCGCCTGATCACGCACCATTTCCGCGCTGAGCCGGACGCGAGGCCCTCGCGATGCGAGCTGATTCTCGGGGTCGCGTTCCAAGGCCTCCGGCGTGACTCGCGAGGACTGCCGGTATGCCGCGGAAGTCACGAGCGTCTTCAAAAACGCCTTGGTGTCCCATTTTTTCTCCACGAGTTCCACTGCGAGCCAGTCGAGCAACTCCGGGTTCGCCGGCTGCTCGCCTTGCGCACCAAATTCTTCGCTCGTCCGCACCAGCCCGATGCCAAAAACCGCCTCCCAATACCGGTTCGCCACCACGCGGGCGGTGAGCGGATTCTTCGGGTCCACCAGCCAGTGAGCCAGCGTGAGCCGGTTCATCGGTGCGCCCGCCGGCGGCGCATGAAAAACGGCGGGGACTCCGGCCGTTACCTCATCGCCGAGCGAGAGATAGTTACCGCGAATGTGGATATTCGTCTTACGTCCCTTGCCTGCGGCGAGGTCGCGCATCACGGGCACGGTGTCGGGTTTAAGGTCGCCGATTTCCTTGCGGAGCGCGGCAAGTTTGTCGCGGTCCGGCTTCATCTCGGGTGCTTTCTCCTGGATATAGTAGCCCTTCAAAAACGACTCGCGTTCCGCCGCCGGAAGATCCGTCAGCGCCCACTCGGAGCCTTCGTTCTTCTTCCGCGCAGCCTGCGCGCTGTCGAGCACTTCCATCACCTCGGCGACGCGGGCATCGCTCGTCGCAGCGATCCGAAAATGCCCGAGATTGTGAGAAGGGAAAGCGGACTTCGTTTCGATCGTCACCACGAGCTTCGCACCCGCTGGGAGTTCCAGCGGTTTTGCCGCCACGAGCGTGAGGGAGTGCGGCTTTCCGGTCGCACCCCCGACCGCCCAGCCCTTCTGCGGGCCTGGCTTCTTGCGCTTCCCCTTGGCCTCCACGGCATCGGTGACGACTCCAGCTTCGCTGAAATCCGCCTGCGTAAAGTCCGCGATGGCGTCGCTAAACACGACCTCCCGGCGACCCGTGAGATCGAACGGGATTTCCAAAGCGGATTTGTTGTCCGTCTTTTCCCAAACCGGTTGGCGCTTGTCATCGAGCGCCACGATGCGGAACCCTTCGAGCCGCTCGGGAATTTCCGCACGGTTCCAAATCACCACGCGATCGAGGGCGCGCGCGGATTTCAAATCAACCTCCCACCATGGATTGTCCGACTCAACGGAATGCGCGACGGAGCCCTTCTCGTATTGCGGCGCGGTGTTTCCATCGATTGCACGCTTCGCCGCAGCGTCCGTATAAGTGCTGCTCTGCGTCGCCTGCCCCTTCATCGCGACGTTCTCGCCGGCGGAAAAAACCTGCACTTCCGCGAGCTGAAGGATCTTCGCCTTGCCCGGTAATTCGATGCGAACAAAGCGCGCTACCGGCCCCGGCATAGCCGCCGCAGGCACGATCTCTCCGCGCACCCGCGTCACCACAAAATTGCCGCCCGCGAACCCCGGTCCCTTGCCCGGCAGCGAGTCGTGAGGCAGCGCCTGAATGCGCAGCGCGGAAGCGGCTTGCAGCGACTGCGCCCCAAACTCCAGCGTGTAGGCGTCCGTCTTTCCTTCGTTTTTCGCGGCGAGCACGGCTCCTTCGGCATCGACGGTGAGCGCAATTCCCGACGCTGCTTTGGCCGAAACCGGAAGCGCGGCGCGCCAGTTGAGACTCGCAGGAAATTCACGCGCCCACTTCTCCGCAGAAGCAGTGAGGGCGGGCGGTGGGGTCTTCAGTCTAGCCTCGGTCGCGGCGATTTGCTGCTCCAACTCCGCGCGCTTTTGCTTTTGGCCCTCGCCCAGAAAGCTGTGCAGCGGCGATTCATCACGGCGGTCCGCGTCCTCGCTGTTATTAAAGAACGCATACATCTGGAAATACTCGTGATGCGAGATCGGGTCATACTTGTGAGTGTGGCACTGAGCGCAGGCGAACGAAGTGCCCATCCACACGGCCATCGTCGTATTTGTGCGATCGACAATCGCGGCACTGCGAAACTCCTCGTCCTGCGTGCCGCCCTCGGAGTTGGTCATTGTGTTCCGGTGAAATGCCGTCGCGATGAGTTGGTCTTCGGTCGGATTGGGCAGAAGGTCGCCGGCGATTTGCTCGATGGTAAACTGGTCGAACGGCTTGTTCGAATTGTAAGACCGAATCACGTAATCCCGGAAAGCCCAGATCGTCCGCGAAGGATCATCCGCATATCCGGCGGAATCCGCATAGCGCGCCAGGTCCAGCCACATCCGCGCCCAGTGCTCGCCATACGCCTGCTTCGCGAGTTGTGCATCGACGTAGCGCTCGTAGGCACCCGGCGCGGCGTCTTTGAGAAATGCGTCCACTTCCTCCGATGAAGGCGGCAGCCCCGTGAGGTCGAGAGCCACACGCCGTGCGAGCGTCGCACGATCTGCCTCGGGTTGAAGCGCGAGCTTTTCCTTCGCAAGCCGTGCGCTGATAAACGAATCAATCCCTACCTCCGCTGCCTTGCGCACCGGCGGTTCGTAAGCCCAATGCCTCTCGTATTTTCCGCCCGCTTTGATCCATTCGCGCAGAAGCCCAACCTCACGCTGCGTGAGCTTCTTGCCGGCCTTCCCGGGCGGCATCAAATCATCGGAATCATCCGTGACGATTCGCCTCATGAACTCACTCTTCTCGGGATTCCCCGGAACAATAGCGGGGTAACCACCAAGGTCCGCCGCAGCGCCTTCCGCAGTATCGAGCCGCAGTCCGTCCGTTCCGCCCTTGCGTTCCTTTTCATCCGGGCCGTGACAGTGAAAGCAGTTGTTCGAAAGGATCGGGCGGATGTCCCGATTGAAGTCGGGCTTCTCTCCACGCGCGAGCGTTGCGGCGGCGGCGAGAACGAGTGCTGAAAAACGAGCGGTCATGCGAGACAATGAATCTATGGAAGCGGTTATTCTTAGCAAGCTGGGCTGTCGCTGCTTACACAGTAAACGCCAACGATGGCGTGGCAGACTCCATCCGTCAAACGATGCCGGAGCGATGTTGCCACCCGCGCGAAATTCCCGCAGCGTCGCCACTCACCCGATGAAACTCTTTTCCATCATCCTCTGCTCCACGCTGGTCCTTTCCGCAACAGCCGAATCGCTTACCGAAAACGAATCGCTCCTTTTCACCGGCGAGACGCGTCCGACGGCGAAAGCGACTCTGCTGCGAATCCCCAAGGAACCACCGCGCGTTTTCAGCTCCTCGCGAGAGACCACCTACGAAATCGGACGCGACTACGTGTGGCAGCCGGGAGCGCGCGAAATCACACTCGCCGCCGAGTCGCGCATCCCGTTTTTCACAAGCGCCCAACTGCATCCAGCCCCGAACGCGCCCAACTCCTACCGCTCACAGCGCGACAGCGAGAACTGGATGTTTTACGGTCCGGGTCGTGTGCTCCACGACATGCAATCCGGGGCGACTTATGCGAGCGACGATGATTGGAATGCACCCGTCGTTTCAGCGAGCCCGCACCTCGACTCCTTGCGCGAACGACTCAAAAAGAAACACCCGCTAAAGATTGTGATGCTCGGCGACAGCATCTCGACCGAGGCCGACGCATCGGCACTTTCCAAGGCCGCTCCGAATCAGCCCGGCTATCCCACGCTGGTCGCGCAGGGAATCGAAGCGCGATTCGGCGTGAAACCAACGCTCGTCAATATCTCAAAAGGCGGAATGGATTCCGCGTGGGGCGTGACCCGCGTGGCCGCCGCCATCGCCGAGAAGCCCGATCTTTTTCTCGTCGCGTTCGGCATGAACGATGCCCCCGGTAAGCGCTCGCCGGAAGACTTCGCAAAACTGCTGCGGCAAATCTACGAACCCGTCCGCGCCGCGCTACCGGACTGCTCGGTGATCGTGATTTCTTCGATGACGGCAAACAGTGAATGGATTCACGCGAAGCCGGAAATCTATCCGCTTTACGCAGGGGCCCAGGCCAAACTCGTAAGCCCCGGCGTGGCGTTCGCCGATGTCACGACGACATGGACCGCGATTTCCGACCGGAAAAAGCACATGGATATCTCCGGCAACGGGCTCAATCACCCGAACGACTACGGGCACCGAATCTACGCAGACGTGATTCTTAAAACCATCGGAGAACCAAAGTGAGCACCCGGGTATTCATCTACGAAAAATGCGACACCTGCCGCAAAGCGCTGCAATTTCTGCAAGAGCACGGCGTGAAACATTCCACCGTCCCCATCCGCGAGACGCCTCCGACTGTGGCCGAGTTGAAGGCGATGCTGGGCTACGTCGGGGACTTGAAGCGGCTCTTCAATACCAGCGGACTCGACTACAAGGCGCTCAATATGAAGGACCGTCTGCCAAAGCTCACCGAAGCCGAGGCGCTCACGCTTCTGGCCGGCAACGGCAATCTTGTGAAACGTCCGTTCCTGCTGACGGCCAAAGGCGGAACGACGGGATTCAAGCAGGATGAGTGGGAGCGTCTGCTTACGCCGTAAGGTCGATCCACTTCCCGGTCTGCGCAGACTCCAGGGCGGCATCCATCACCGCTTGCGAAGCCGCGCCTTCGTGGAAGCTCGGCACGCACGGACGCCCCGATCGGATGGCGTCCACGAATTCAAAGGCCTGATCGTAGCGGAAGGTGATGAGCGGATCGCCCACGCCGGGATCACGCGGCGAACCCGGCCAAGTCCAGAACTCCCGAGGCACGGCGCGCGGTGCGATGCCAGGACCGCCGACTTTGCCAAAGAGCAGCTCGTTCCATTTTCCGGTGGTAAATTCGAACGTTCCTTCGCTGCCGTTCACCTCCACGTAGTCGAGTGAGCGCCATGATTCATTGCGTCCGCTGGCGAGTTTGGAGCTCTCCAGAACTCCCGTCGCACCGTTCACAAAATCCGCGAGAATGGCCACCCAGTCCTCCGTGTCGTTCGGCATTCCGCCGCGCATCGGCGTGAGGTTTTTGACGTTGGCGACCATCCGCTTCATCGGGCCGATGAGGTGCAGCGCGAAGTTGATGCGGTGGCTGAGCATGTCGCCGAGTTCGCCGGTTCCGGCGAGCGATTTCACCTGCCGCCAGCCAAGGTTGCGCGTGCCCCAATCCTGCAAACGGCACGAGCGGAAGTGATACGGCTGGCCAAGCTCGCCGGTGTCGATGAGATGGCGCAGATAGCGCATCGCAGGGACGAATCGGTAGGTAAACGCCGTCATGTGCCGCACGCCGGCGCGGTCCGCAGCCTCGGCCATTTCGCGGGCATCCGGAGCCGACATGGCGATGGGCTTTTCGCAAAGCACGTGTTTGCCGTGCGCAATCGCCGCGAGCGCGATGGGCTTGTGGGCGATGTTCGGCGTGGCGATGATCACGGCGTGGACGTCGTCGCGTTTCACGATGTCCTCGTAATTCGTGGAGGTGGCAACATCGCCAATCTGCGCGCGCGCCTTTTCCAGCGTCGCCTCGCTCGTGTCACACAGCGCGGAAACGCGCACGTCTTTGCAGAGTGCAAGACCGGGAAGATGGTTTTGCAGGGTGATGCCGCCGGTGCCGATGATTGCGAAATTGAGTGTGCTCATTACGCCCCGAGAACAGCGGGACGACCCGCGGCGGGCAAGCGGATCTTGGTTTTAGGTTGAGTTTTTCCGGTGCGCGGGGCATCCAATCGCCCAATATGAAGCTTCTTTTCGCACTCGCCACATTCGCCGCATTTTCCATGAGCACACTCGCCGCAGACGGTCCCGTCTATCACGTTGTCCACTTCAAGTTCAAAGCCGACGCCAAGAAAGAGGACGTCCAGAAGGTCGTGACCGCTTTTGCAGGGCTGAAAGCAAAGATTCCGGCGATTCAGGATTTCCTGCACGGCACCAACTCCAGCCCCGAAGGCCTATCAAAGGGCTTCACTCACTGCTGGATCGTCACCTTCAAGAATGCCGCCGACCGCGATGCGTATCTGATTGATCCAGCGCACAAGGCGTTCGTCGAAGTGCTCAAGCCGCATCTCGAAGAGCCGATGGTCGTGGATTTTGTCCCGACGAAGTAATTGATCAACATCCGCTATCCCGAAGATCTTCCCGTCAGTCTTCGTCGTGGGGAGATTCTAGCGGCGATCCAGGAGCATCAGGTGCTCATCATCGCTGGCGAGACGGGCTCGGGTAAAACGACGCAGATCCCGAAAATGTTCCTCGAAGCGGGGCTGGCGGAGCGCGGGCGCATCGGCTGCACGCAGCCTCGACGCGTGGCGGCCATGAGCGTTTCGCGCCGGGTGGCGGAGGAACTGGGCGTGACCTGGGGGCGCGAGGTGGGCTGCAAGATGCGGTTCAACGACGACACGGGGCGCGACACGAAGATCAAGTTCATGACGGACGGAATTCTCCTCGCAGAAATTCAGTCCGATCCGATGCTGCGCGGATACTCGGCGCTCATGCTGGACGAAGCGCACGAGCGCTCGCTGAACATTGATTTCCTCCTCGGCTATTTGCGCGGCCTTTTGAAAAAGCGACCCGAGCTGAAGTTGATCATCGCCTCCGCGACGCTCGATACGACAGCGTTTTCCGAGGCGTTTGGCGGCGCGCCGATCATCGAGGTGTCGGGTCGGATGTTCCCCGTCGAAGTGCGCTACGAACCGGCCATCGCGGACGGTGAGGATATCCACTACGTCGATGCCGCCGTGCAGGCGACGGAGAATGCGCTCATCGAGTCGGACTTCGGCGACGTGCTCGTATTCATGCCGACGGAGCGGGACATCCGGGAGACGCGGGAAATTCTGGAAGGCAGTCTGGGTGCGGGATTCGAGGTCATCGCGCTCTTTGGAAGAATGCCGGCCGGCGAACAGCAGCGGATCTTTTCTCCCGGGCCGCGACGACGCGTGATCGTGGCGACGAACATCGCCGAGACATCGCTCACATTGCCGCGAATCCGGTATGTCATCGACGCCGGACTCTCCCGCATCAGCCGCTACAATCCCCGCACGCGAACGAAGCGACTCCCGGTGGAAGCCATCTCGCAAAGCAGCGCGAACCAGCGCTCCGGCCGCGCAGGGCGCATCCAGGCGGGCACTTGTGTGCGGCTTTACTCGCAGGAGGAATACGAAGCGCGCGCGCCGTTCACGCAGCCGGAAATTCAGCGGGCGAATCTCGCCGAAGTCATCCTGCGGATGAAGGCGTTCCGGCTTGGCGACATCGAGACGTTCCCCTTCATCAATCCGCCGCACGCCGCCGCGATCAGCGCCGGCTACACGCTGCTGCACGAACTAGGAGCAATCAACGATTCGAACGACCTCACCCCGCTCGGCCACGAGCTCGCGCGGCTCCCCGTCGATCCGACGCTGGGCCGGATGCTGCTACAAGCGCGTGTGGAAGGCGTACTACCGGAACTGCTCATCATTGCCGCGGGGCTCAGCGTGCCCGACCCGCGCGAGCGACCCGAGGAGCAGAAGGAAGCCGCAGCAACGGCACACCGCGCGTTCGCCGATCCCGACTCCGATTTTCTCTCCCTTCTCCATATTTGGAACGACGCGCCCGACCCCGAGGGCCGCGGCGGCGGGAATGCGATGAGGCGGTTTTGCAAATCGAACTTCCTTTCGATTTCCCGGATGCGCGAATGGCGCGACATCCACTGGCAACTCGCCGACGTCATCGAAGACCGCAATCCCAAGGAACCCGAAGACTACTACGCTGCAATGCATCGCAGCGTGCTCGCCGGACTCCTCGGCCAAATAGCCCAGCGCACGGAAAAGAATACTTACAAAGCGGCCGGCAACCGCATCGTCACGCTCTTCCCCGGCTCCAACCTCTACGAACGGCGCGACAAACAGACGAAGAGCCGCAAGCCCGTTAAGGAGGAAAAAATCCGCCAACCCGACTGGATTGTTGCCGGTGAGATTGTGGAAACGTCGCAACTTTTCGCACGAACGGCGGCAGGCATTCATCCCGAGTGGGTGCTGGAAATCGGCCCGCACCTTTGCAGTCATCGCTACTCCGATCCGCACTGGAGCGCGAAGGCGCAGCGGGTGCTCTGCGTGGAACGCGTGCTGGTTCACGGCCTGGAAATCATGCGCGGCCTCATCGACTACGGCCGCATCAATATGGAGGAAGCCACGGAGCTTTTCATCCGTGGCGCGCTGGTCGCGAAAGAAGCGCACATCCCGCTGCGCTTCTTCACCGAGAACGCGAAACTCTGCGAGAAAATCGCGAACGCGCTCACCCGCGTCCGCAGCCGCAGGGCGCATGATTTGGAAGAGTCGCTTTTCCTTTTCTACGCCGACCGAATCAAGGGCGTGTCGTCCGTCCACGACCTGAACAAGCTCGTCCGCGAGCGCATCGTCGCAGATCCCGATTTCCTGTGCGCGACGGAAAACGACCTCGTCGGAGACCACGACACCACGTTCGACAAGACACTCTTCCCCGACAAAGTCTCGCTCGGAAACACCGTGCTGCCGGTCGTCTATGCGTTCAGTCCCGGCGAGGAAAACGATGGCGTCACCGTGCGAGTCCCCCTGCCCGCCGCCGCACAACTGACCAGCGGCCAAATTCAGTGGATGGTTCCCGGCCTGCGCGAAGAACAGATCGGCGTCCTGCTCCGTGCGCTTCCGAAGGGCGTTCGGAAACCGCTGATGCCGCTGGAGCCGAAAATCACCGAGGTCGCGAACACTTTCACGCCCGGTTGCGGTGAGTTCCTCACCGAGCTTGCCGCGTTTCTCAGCCGAAAGTATCGCGTCCCCGTGCAGGCCGGCGATTGGCCGCCCAACAGCCTTCCGGCACATCTTCAGCCGCGCGTCGAAGTCATCGACCACGCAGACAAGACCCTCGCAGCCGGTCGCGTGCTCTCCACCGTACAAGCGGAAGTCGATGGGCACGACTTGCACACAAAGGCCTGGAGCGCCGCCACCAAACGCTGGGAGCAAACGAACCTCACCGTCTGGTCGTTCGGCGACCTCCCGGAGTCGATCGTGGTCGAGCAAATCGCGGGCTCTCCCCTGCTCGCATATCCGGGCATCGAGCAGCTGGAAAAGTCCGCCGCCGTCCGCCTCTACCGCAAACGGGAAGATGCCGCGGCAATGTCAGTCCGGGGTGTCCGCAGGCTTGCCGAACTGGTGCTCGCCACGGATTTAGTGCGCTTGAAGAAAGACCTCGCCGGTTTTGCAAAACACATTCCCGCGACGCAGAAGCAAACGGCCAATTTCCAAGCCGCGCTTTCTGCAATGAGCGCAAAGCTCGCCGCTCCCAGCGCTGCATTCGTCACGGGTGAAATCCTGCAAACTTCGGCGTTTAGCAATCTTCTCGATCACACCCTGACGCTCAGCCCTGCTCTGCCACTCACCGCCGCGAGATTCCAAACTCTCGTGGAAGCCGCCCGTCGCGAACTGCCGCGCCTGACTTACCAGCTCGGCGACTGGACGCGCCAACTGCTGCTCCTGCGTCAGACGATTCTGGCGGGCCCGAAACGCTACGCAGGAATGGAGCAGGACGTGCAGCGCGTGCTCCCAGCGGACTTCCTCGCCCGCACGCCTTACGCTCAAGTCACACACCTTCAACGCTACCTCAAAGCAATCCAGGTCCGGGCAGAAAGGGCATCCATCAGCCCGGCGAAAGATCAAGAAAAGGCACGTCAACTTGCGCCGTTTTCCGACTGGGAAAAACGTGTTCCCGCCGACAAACGTGACCCATTTCGATGGATGCTCGAAGAATTCCGCGTTTCTCTTTTCGCGCAGGAACTCGGCACCGCGCAACCGGCATCGGCCCAGCGCTTGCGGGAGCTTGGCGGATATCCGGGCTGATACGAATTCTACTGTCAACGTGCAGGAATCTGAGATTTCAGTGGTAAGTTTTCAGTCGTCAGTTTTCGCCCTGAAACTGACCACTCATGAGTAACACATTGCAAAATTGAGACGTAGAGCACTTTACGAATCGACACTTTCTCGGGGTCTCGCAGCTTTTTCTGCCCAGCATTTTTCTGCCAAAATGGAGTCGCTCATTTTGGCAAAAAAAAGAACTCAAGAAGATTGCGATATTTCCTGCGTGTTATTCCCTGCTCCTTCCGCCCCGGTCTTTTGCTGACGACTACCTACTTTAGGATTCATGCACGTTAAGTGTGAAAACCGTATGGAACTCCACAGATCATTTCCCAAAAACGAAGAAAGCCAGACGGGCGTTCTGCCTGTCTGGCTTTCGAATCGTTTGCGAATCGAACGTTAGTCTTTCGACTCTTCGCCCTCTTCCGCGTCGTCGTCCTCGTCGTCTTCGTCGTCCTCTTCTTCGACTTCATCCACAGCAAGAGCGTGGTCACTGAAGAAATGGCGTTTGCGCTTGGCTGGAGGAAGCGGGACCAGCGTCATGATGACGTTCTTTCCCATCATCTTTGGCATGGATTCGGGGTGCCCCATCTCGACTAGATCGTTCTCGATGCGCTTGACCAGCGCCATTCCGATTTCCTTGTGGGCCATTTCGCGGCCGCGGAATTGGAGGAGAACACGAACCTTGTTGCCTTTGTCGAGGAACTCCTCGGCATGGCGAAGTTTGGTGTCGTAATCGTGCTTGTCGATGTTCACGCGGAACTTGATCTCCTTCATTTTGGAGGCCGCGTTCGACTTCTTCTCTTTCTCGTTCTTGGCAAGTTCGTATTTGAACTTGCCGAAATCCACGATCCGGCAAACCGGAGGGTTGGCGTTGGCGGCGACTTCGACAAGGTCCAGCCCGTGTTGCTGGGCGACTCGAAGTGCGTCCTGGATTTTCATTACCCCGAGCTGTTCGCCAGTGGAGGCTACAATCACGCGGACTTCTCGCGCGCGAATGCGTTGGTTTACACGAATTTGAGTGAGTTGGATGGTATTTGATTAAGTGAGACCCGCAGCCGTAGAGCTCGGTTGGATCCGTTTTGTACTGGCGTCGCCGTTACCACCCACGGGGCTTAATCCGATATAATGGCAGCTCTCTTTCCATCCACACCAGCGACCAGTGCAGACAGAGGACTTCAAGTTCAATTATCCGTCCGCCCGCGATCTAGGAGGCTTCTCTTCTGTTCGCAAGGGATTTCTCTGCACATCCGGAAAAAAGGCAGGGATTACTGCCAGGAGACAATGTCATCCGGGGACTCGTTGGGAGCTCCCGCTTTACGGAATGTCTCGTAGCCTTTCCCGCCAAATTTACCGTCCTTTCCGATGCAGAACGATACGGCGCTGAAGCGCAGCTTTGCACCGACGTCGCTCGCCGCATTCAAATCCGTGTAGAAGTCACCCATGTCGAGCTCTTCATTTCCGTCGGCATCGAGAACCACGAAAAACTCCGAACCCCAAGGGTCGAATAGACGCCCCTGCCGCTCTTGAAACTCCTGACCGTCCGCAAATCCACCGCGGGTCTTGCGGAGCCCCACATCGGCTGCCTTTTTACCCTCGAAATACTTCTGCTGGCGGGGATTCAGCACATTCTCTTTGTTTTTTCCGCGCGGAATTCCGCGGAGCACATCGAAAATCTCGCTGTTGCTGACCTTCACTTTACCGGCCGAAAGCTCGACATCGCCGAAGGCATAGTAGCTCTCATCACCGCCGCCGTCAGCCCCGCCCGAGCTCTTCTTTTCCACAAGCGCCTCGGCAATTGGCGGGTATTTCCCGTAATCGTTGAAGTAAGATTTGGACGCATTGACGATATTGCGCACCATGGTGCCGGCTTCTGCGCGGCGGGCGTTATCCTTGGCACCACCGATCGCAGGGAACAGGAGCCCCATGAGCACTGCGATGATCGCGATGACAGTGAGGAGTTCGACGAGAGTGAAGGCGAATTGTGGACGGAGAGGTTTCATTTCAGTTGGTAGTTTTCGGAAAATAACGGGTGAATCGCGGGAAACAACTGAATTTCTCGTTCATATTCGCTATCACTGGCTCGACCTCGCGGGCTCGACTTCAATTCGAGCGCCAACGGGGTGATAGGATTTGCCAGCAGTTTTCTCGGCGCTTCCGAATCCGCCGCAATGGCAAATTCTCTCCTTCCAGAATTCAGTAAACGCGCCTCGGCACCCAATGTTTTCCGCCATCGCCGCCCCACCTTTCCGGACCGTGGAGACCCCGCTAAAATGCGGGCCGCGCTTTAGTTCCGTTTCCAGATCGATTTCAGCCGGAAGATTTTCAACGAGCGAATGACGGAGCCATCGGCTGCGGTGAGCTTTGTTTCGGTTGAGTCAAAGCTCCTTCCAGAGCGCTTCCGGAGTTCGTAGGAGATTCCATCTTCAGCATAGATTTCGTTGAATGTGCGGTCGGTGAAAATCCGCGCGCTGCGCCCGTCGAACGCGGCATCAATACCGTTAATCACGAGCTTCTTCGGCCCGGCATCGGCAAACTCGATGAGCACTTCGCTCAACTCGCCCTGACACTTTTGAAGTAGATCATTCGCCTTTGCGAGCGTGAGGTCTTTTCCTTCGGCGATCCCTTCGCTGCGCAGTGTTTCGATTTCTTTGACGGGGGAGAAAAAGACGCGCAGGCCGTCCTTTGTTTCTCGCAACTTCATCTCGTGAGGGAGCGTGAATGCCTGGTTCACGATCTGATCGGGGAACTGCGGCACGTAGCTATCCGTGGTCACCCAGCCGATTTGAATGCGGCGGCCATCCGGCACATCGCTGAATGTCTGCGCGGCGTAGAATGCACCGTGTTGGGTGCCGTGCGGGCCGGATTCCTTGTGGAAAGTTTTGCCGTCGAACCTGCCGACGTAATAGCGGTTCTGCGCTCCCATGAGGATCCAGCGCGTTTCGCCGGGCTTGCCAGTAATCGGTAATTCGAACATCTCAGGGCACTCGAAGACCGAGTCTCGATCCGGATCGGTGAATGCACCTGAACGGGTCCATTGCCGCAGGTTTCTCGACTCCCAGAACGCAATGTTGCGCGCGGCATGAGCCTTCTCCTTCGCCGGCGGAACAGCATCCGTCTCGGCACAGGCGGTTTCATTATACACCGCCATCACCCATTTCTGTTCCGGCATATACCGGATGATCTTCGGGTCTCGCCCCTTGTGCTTCACGACGGGGTTCTCCGGTAGTTCGGTGAAGGTCAGTCCACCGTCCTTGCTGTACGCGAGACACTCGCCGCGGCCAGTGCTGGTGAATGCGGCGAACTGTGTGCCTTTGCCGAGGCCCGCTGTGTCGTCATGGTCCACGAAGCCCCCGCCCGAGAACGCCATGTCCTTCGTCGTGCGTTGATAAAGAGCGATGGGCTTTTCATCCCAGTGCACCAGGTCCGCACTTTCGAGATGGCCCCAGTGCATGTTGCCCCAGAATATCCCGAACGGGTTGTACTGATAGTAGAGGTGATATTTTCCGCCGTGGAAGACCATGCCGTTGGGATCATTGTT
>JAYUSJ010000295.1:0-13739 GCA_043755735.1 Verrucomicrobiaceae bacterium
CCTCAATTATGGTGACCCCGAGGGCGTTCTCGACGGCCTGCTTTGTCGCTTCCCTCGTGCATTTAAACTTTTGTTGCAATTTTTTGTGCAGTCCTTTCAGATCGTTCTGTCCGCCTGTGACTTTCCCACCTGCCGCAACCACAACCTCAAGCACTTCTTCGGGCGACGGGGCGACGGCGCTCTTTCTGTTCGGATTTACGGCTTGCAGCGCCCAATCGACTAAATCGAAGGCTTCGTCCACTTCATACCAACGCCGCTCCACGTTCAAGCGTGCTGCAAACGGTTCCCATTTCGGACCGTCCGAACACTTCCCGCACCCGAAGATCACCGTGTCAGGAAAATTCACGCCCGCCGGCGCGACGTTAATCTGCGAACGCACCCAACCGAAGAGCACTTTGCTATTTCTACCGAAAGATCCGGAGTCGTCGCCAAATACTTTTGACGCTTCTACGGCGCCAGTCCGACCGTGGTGAACGACAAGTGGAACCCTTCTAGGGTTGTCCCCCTTGATAATCGCTGAGATCGCCGAACACGCCGCCGTCATGTCGGCATCCCCGTTCAAGTCCCCGCTTCCGGCGTCCCGAAGCGGGTCGATCACGACAATGTCTGCGGGCCATTCTTTGAGCGTTGCCTTGATTCGTTCCCTTTGCATTGAACCTTCCGTCATGCAGATCGAGCCGATGTCCATCGCCATTATGTCAAGGATGCGGAGATTCTCATTCACCGAGCTCCGCTCTTCTATCGAGAGATGCGCAGTCATCGCCGTCAGATCGCTTTTCAGTCGGCGGGTCGCATTTTCTGTTTGGAGAAAAAGCCATTTCAGACCGACTCCCTTCGTCTGCCACCGGAGGAATGGTTCGCCGAGGATGGTGCAGATTGCCGCCTGCAATGTGAGCCGCGATTTACCGACTCCTGGAGCTCCGATGATGGCGGTCGGAACCCCCATGCAGAGCAAACCATCGGGCCAGATTTCCTCGCTAGGGTCCGGCACGTAGCTCAATATTGCGTCGAGGGTGAGCAATGGCAAAGAGATAGCTGGCAGATCGCCTGCATCTGCTGGCAGCGTGCTGCCGTTCGCAGCAACCGCGCTATCAGCACCCCGGTCTTCAAATGGAGATTCGCTCACTTTGGTGCTCCTTTCATCGGGAATCCGGCTTCGGTTAGTAACTGTGCGATGTGGCCACTTTCGAGCAACCCCGCCCGATAGAGGTCGTTCACGTCCTTGATACCGGCCCGCGCTTTCGGGGCTTTCTCTATGACCCGAATCCCTCGCCGCTTGAGCTGTTCGGAAAAACAATCGCGGTTCCCGGTGGATTGAAACCAACTGTTCCCGGTGGCATCGGCGTCGGCGAGAAGGATGGCGGCTTTCGGTCGCCAGTGATTGTACCATCGCAGAAACGCATCGGTGCCGCCTCTGCTTTCGCCGCGAATGCCGACGATCTCGAGTCCTTTCGGGACCGTGAGAATGCCGGTTTCATCAATCCAATCCATGAGAACGACGATGGTGATTGCGTCCCATTCACCGGCGCAAATGATGACGCATTCGCACCGCGTTCCGAATCCTGGCTGTTCGGGGTCGCGCCCGAATTGCGACAGCACTAGCGGGGCGTTTCCGCCATCGGTCGCGCCGATTTCCGCCTTTGTCGGTGAGTAGCTCCAAGTCAGCGGAGTTCCGTCGCGACGTGTGGCCTTGCGATTAAAGCGAACGTGGAGCTGAACAGGAATCCAGTGCCAGAAAGACGCTCCGCTGCCGTCGCGGTGTAGCTCTGGCTGTAAGACGCGAAAGAGCGTAGGTGGGATTCCTTCGCATTTTTCCACGCCGATGATATTTCCAAATGCGAGCCGCTTGACCATCGGGGCCGGCCATCCGCGCCAATCGTGGATTTCCTCCTGCGCTGCGGGATTCGTCGCAAGATTTGAGACTGCCGCCTGCCACTTGCTGCGAACGGCTTCGTTCAGTAACGGCCACACCTTAGGCCTCTCTGCGAGCAACGCATCGGGGTCCGGTCGAGGTGCCTTCGGAACTGGCAGCGCGGCGCGTGAGAGAGTCCCTGCGCAAATTCCGTAGAGCCCCGCTATTTGCTCAACCGCCGCGGGGAAGGTGCATCCGTAGTGCGCCGCCCAAACTGAAAAGCAGTCACCTTGCCCTGCGTCTCCGTTGTGTGTGGCGCATAGCAGCTCGCCCTTGCCGATATCGAAGCAGCGCCCGCCTTTACTTCCGACGCGCCAAGCATTGCCAGAACGCCTCACGGTGTCGCCGTAAAGCCTGGTGAGAAATAGCAACGGGTCTGCCGTCACCGCCGCTTTGATTTGCCGGATGTCATACGTGGTGGATGGCATCGAGCTCACTGAGTCCTCCCTTCCGTTTCTGCAATGGTCTGCCGCAGGTCGGGGAAGCGTCGCAGTAAGTCCTTAATCACCTCGCAGCACTCGGCTTTCGTCAGTCGGATGCACAGCTTCGTTACCGCCAGGTGCGGTGCCTGCACTTGCAAGTCGTCCGTGTTGGCCGTAAAAGAGAGACGCTTATCAGAGCAGCCTGTCTTGGTTTCGGCCGGGACGGGCACTTTTTTTGCCGCAATCATCAGTTGGCTCCTTTCGTGGTCATAGATTGCCGCTCGATCCGCTCAATATCGGCGAGCGAGAAACGCACGCCGCGCGCGCCAATTTTGTAAGCGTTGAGCGCACCCTTGTTCCGCATCCGCCAAAGGAACATGCCTGAAACCCGCCAGCGTGCGCGAAGGTCTGCGGCGGTGAGGAACTGATCGGGCAGAGTAGTGCCACGGGGAAGCCGTGCCTTGGCAAGCGGGGCCGGGCTTGTCGCCGGGGAAGGGTTGCTTCCGTTGTCACTTGGTTGGTCTTGTATCGTCATGGCTTTTTGTGTGCCGCCATGTTGGCAAAGCCCTCGAAGGGCCGCTAATTGATATAAAGTGCCATTATTTACGGGGGTTTAGCGCAATCGGCTGTTCCAGCATGAAGCGGTTAAAATCGTGCTTCCCAATCTGTCGCGAGAGCTCTTCTTCAGAAATTGGTCCGTGTTCGAGGTCCAATGCTTTCGTGATCTCAGCCCGCGTGATTTTTTTCATCGTTAATCCGGGCCACATCATTTTCCACTGGCTTGATTTGGCTCGCGCTTTACTCCCCGGCTTCTGCCTCTTTTCAATTAACGCCTCCAGCATCATCGGGAAAAGCGCCGCTAAGTCCGTCGCAGTTTTTGGGCGTCCATTTTGCCGCACCCCGATGTCTTTTTTGGAGCACTTGTCTCGAAGACGCAGAACGATCGAAATAGAACGAAAGAAGTCAGGAGGACCAGTAATCTCAATGTGGTCACCCTCGACACTCATCCATGGACCAGAAATCTCAAGGTAGTCATCCGCGGCAACCATCGGTTTACGATGCGGCAAGTATTCATTATACTCCGACATAACCATGCCCCCAAGTTCGATTAATTTTTCTTCGAGCTTTCTGTGATTTGCCTCGTTCCCCAAGGAGATGATCCCCCGGATCTCATCGCAAAGGTTTACAAAGTTACCCGCTGGGGTGCCAACTGCCGCCCCGCAGGAAAAAGCGTCCTTGGCTTCCTCTAAAAAGGGAATCTTGAAGGATTTGAGATCCTCGAACTCCGCGTCAGTGTAGTTCTCGCCGGGTTTTTCGCTGGGTTTCACGCTCTTTTTTATGGGAGTGCTCATGGGCGTTTTCATCGGCGCTTTCATGGGCGTTTTCATCGGCGCTTTCATGGGCTTTTTCGCGGGCTTTTTCATATTGCGGTGTTTTTCCTTTTGTTGGTTGATTTACTGACTGCGACGAACGGAATTACGGTTGCCACGTTGGATGGCGCAAGTAATGCGCCGAGCCCCGCTGTGATGCGGCGCTTTTTGTCCGTGTAGTAAGCGGCGGTCGTGGAAATCTGCGCGTGCCGTAGGACCGATTGCGCGGCGAAAATCCCCTGCGAACTGGCGAGCAATGCGCCCAGCTCCTTGCGTAGCTCGTGAAGCGGTTTCCGCGCTGTGATGCCTTGCTTTTTGAGCCACACGTAAAGAGTGTCGAAGTGCGGCGTGCAACGGTAGTTCACGCGGCTGGACTCGTGGCGCGGTTCGCGGGTGGATTCGATAACGAACGGGCCGCTTGCCGATGTTTTCCAGCCTCGCAAAAGCGCCAGCGTCTCCGCGTCCAAGTCCACCTCTCCGGCGCTGTCTTCGGATTTCGGCTGGAAGTATTCCGTGCGCTCGATGCGAACGACGCCTTTTTCAAAGTCCACTTGCCCCCAAGTGAGAAGATCAATCTCCCGCTTCCGCAGTCCGCACAGAAGGCCAAGAGTGAAGACCTTGAACGGTTCGCCCGTGAGTTCGCGCCGTGCGGCCTCGATGAGCTTTGGCGCGTCAATCTTGCTTTGGTAAGCGGTGTTTCCTTTCTTTGGTAATTCCACGCCAGCAAAGGGCAGCGGCTCGGGCAGGATAAATTCCGCGCCTGCATACTTGCGGCACTTCGCGGAGAACAAAGCGCGGGCGCAACGGATGAGCGACGCGGCGCTATTCTCCGCCCGTCTGCGGGCGTCCGGTGCATTTCCGGCGCGTGCGATGTATTCCAGCTTCCAACGCTGCACAGCGGCCGCTGTGAGCACGGAGAGCGGCAGTGCATCCACCTTGGCAACCCAAATGTCGCGCCCGCCTGCGCGGTAGTCGAAGCGGGAAAGGAGAACGACGCGGCGCTTGCGGTCACGCTTCGGCGTCCCGTCCTCGTTCAATGCGGGTTGGTCGCCGATGTCTTCGATTTCTGCGGCGATCTGGCGGAGACACTGGGAATAGTTCGTGAACGTCGCCGGTCGAAGTTCTGCGGTTTGCTTCACCGCGTTCATCCATTCGCCAAGCGTCGCGGGCTTCGGCTGCTTCGGCGCTGCTTCGGGCTTGTGCTCGGCAAGGGCGGCATCCCAGCCCGCGCCCTTTACCGTGCGATAAATCCGCAAGGCGAGGATTGCAGCCGCTTCCGCGTTCGGCGTGGCGAGGTTGAACGTCTCGCGTTGTCCTTGGTGTTTAATCTTCACGCACCAATCAGCCGTTTCGCTGCGAGCGCCGTTGCGGGTGAATGAATTTTTGAAGAGCCGACCCTGCCAGTGTCGCGCATCGGTCTTCGGCCATTTCGCTTTCTTGGCGAGGTTTGCGGCCTGCTTGGACACTTCTTGGACACTTTTACGGTTCCGCTTTGGTTCCGCGTGTGATGTAGTGTTATCATCCTGTGGCTCGGGAAGTCGCTCTGGCGCTTGGTTTGCTGTGCTCATGCCGTAACATTACGTAACGCGACGAAACCCGCAAGGATAGAACGACGAATCAGAAGGTTTTAGGTTCGACTCCTAATGGCTGCACCATTTTTCCTGCGGATGGTGGTTTCCCGGCGAATTTCTCAAAGGCCGGACCTGAACCTTGATTCTCTCGATGGCAGACAACTCCTCCCGCCGCCAAAAACCAGCACCCACCATGAAACACACGCTCATTCTCACCAGTATTCTTTGGACATCCTTCGCGTTTGCCAACGCGCTTGAGCGGGTACCCGCAGCGGGAGTGGAGAAACGAAATGCGGATGAACGTTGGAAGGACGCGGCGATGTCCGATGCGGCGAGTTTCCGCCGGCATGTTGTTCCGCTGATGGCGCGGAGCGGATGTTCGGGGCGCGAGTGTCATGGGTCGTTCTCCGGGCAGGGCGGATTTCAGCTTTCACTGTTTGGCTATGACTTTGATAAGGACCATCTGGAGATCACTGCGGATAAAGAAGATGGCTCCCGCATTGATACAAAGGAGCCCGCGAAAAGTCTTGTTTTGACAAAGCCGACCCTCGACGACGGCGAGACTCACAAGGGAAAGAGGAGATGGAAAAAGGGTGCGTGGGAATACAATCTCGTGCGCAAGTGGATCGAGTCCGGTGCGAAGAGCGACGTCGCGGAGACCGGCGAATTTGATCATCTTGTCGTGGAGCCGAAGGAACTCGTTTTCAAGAAATCCGGCGACACGCTCCAGCTCAAGGTGACTGCATATTGGAAGGACGGCACCGTCGAAAATGTTACGCAGTTCACTCGCTTTCGCACGAACGACGAGAGCGTCGCGGAGATTAGCGCGACCGGTCTCGTGACATGCAAGACGGCGGGCGATACGCACGTCGTGGCCTTTTATGACAATGGCGTGGAGCCTGTGCCGGTGATGCTTCCGGTGAGCCGCGAGCCGTTCCCGAAAGTCGCCGGGCGGACCAAGGTGGATGCGCTCGTTCTCGCGAAGTTGCGGAAAATCGGCGTTCATCCCAGCGAGGTTTGCGACGACGATGACTTCCTGCGCCGCGTCACACTCGATGTGACAGGAACGCTTCCGACCCCGGCGGAGATCGAGGCATTTCTCGCCGACCGCTCGCCGGAGAAGCGTGCTCGGAAAATCGACGAGCTTCTTGCGCGGCCGGGCTATGCGGCGTGGTGGGCGACAAAGCTTTGTGATTTCACGGGCAACAATCCCCGGACCATCCGCAACGTTGTAAACGGCGCGAAGAACACGAATAACGAAATCTCCCGGCAATGGTATGACTGGCTCTACGACCGGATCGCACGAAATGAGCCATACGATAAGCTGGCAGCCGGAATCGTCCTCGCTACGACGCGGACGTCGCCCGAGCAAACGTATGAAGCAATGGCCGCAGAGCTTGGCAGTTATTTCCGCAAGGAGGCGAAGGTTGATTTTGCCAAACGTGAAAACATGCCTTGGTTTTGGACGCGCAATAACACGGTGAAATCGGAGGACAAGGCGCTCGCATTTGCCCACACGTTCCTCGGTGTCCGCATCGAATGCGCGCAGTGTCACAAGCATCCGTTCGACCAGTGGACGAAAACAGACTTCGAGCAATTCCAGGCGTTTTTCGCGCCGATCTCCTTTGGAGAGAGGATCGAAAAGGACGCTCCCGCTGGCGTGATGACCTCACGCACGGTAAAGCGGGACATCGAAGCGCTTTCAAAGGAACCCGCCGCACCGATGGTTGAGTCCGCGCAGGCTGAGACGATGACGGAAGCTGAAAAGAAACGCGCGGCAGCTCAAAAACTCGCCAAGCAGCAGCAGAACATCCAGCGCACCACACAGACTGAAATTGGGCGCAGGCTGGATGCGGGCGAGCCGATCCCTTGGGCGGAGGTTTATGTGGATTTGAAGCGTGCTGCCCGGCCTCCGCGCGACGAAAAGAAGAAGGACTTCGGCAATTCCCGCGTCATTACGCCGAAGATTCTCGGTGGTGAACAGGTGATGCTCAATGACTTCGCCGACCCGCGTCAGCCGCTGATGGACTGGCTGAAAGGGAAGGCGAATCCTTATTTCGCGAGGGCCTTCGTGAACCGTGTTTGGGCGGGCTATTTTCACCGCGGTATCGTGGAGCCGGCGGATGACTTGAATCTCGCCAACGCTCCCGTGAACGCCGAGTTGCTCGACTTTCTCACGGACGGCTTTGTTGCGAAGGGCTACGACATGCGGTGGCTGCATCGCGAAATCCTGAACAGTGACACGTATCAAAGGAGTTGGAAAACGAACGCGACGAACAAGCACGACGACAAGAATTTCTCGCATGCCGTCATCCGTCGTTTGCCTGCGGAAATAGCCATTGACGCGATCATGATGGCGACCGCGAATGGCGCGCGCGTCGCGACATTTGCGTCCGATATCGGCGACCGAAACATCGGCCCCTCCGGCATCCAGGCAACTCAAGGCGGGGGAGGGAAACAGGCCGAGGGATACGCGCTCGCGATTTTTGGCAAGCCGGCGCGTGAGACGAATTGCGACTGCGAGCGGGTAACAGATCCGACGCTTCTCCAGACGATATATACGCGTAACGATCAGAGCATCCTGCGCAGAATTGATGAGGCAAGCGGCTGGATCGGCGAGATGAAGGCCGCCGCAAAACTCGGCCCGCCGAATGCCGATGCGGCAATCCGGGAAGTTTTTCTTCGAACTGTGAGCCGGCCTCCGACTTCCACCGAGTTTGCCCAGGCTCAGGCGGACATCGCGGCTGCGAAAACTCCGCTCGACGGAATTCGCGACCTGCTTTGGGCGATGCTCAATACCCGGGAATTCCTCGTGAACCGGTAGTTGCGCACCCGCCGATTCCATCGACGGTCCATCCTTCGCCCGCCCGCATCACGCGGTGCGCGACGCCGAGGTCCTCGCACGCGGGGATGAACGCGTCCCGCGGGTCCGCGGTATTGAACTCAAACATCTCGAAATGGTGCGGCACTGCCCATCGCGCGCCGATGTCGGCGGCGAGTTGTGCGGCTTCGCGTCCTTCGAGGTTTCCCGCGACGCGGCGTTCCGGGCGGTTGCCGTTGATGGGAAGAAACGCGACATCGACCGCGCATTCAGCGAGCGTCTCCGCGAGGCCGGGATATCGGAGTGTGTCGCCGCTGTGGTAAAGCGTCCAGGGACCGCGCCGGACGATGAACCCGAGGAAATGGTGGCGGCCCGCCTCGTCAGTCTGGAATTCGTTGTGCGCAGCCGCGATGCCCGTGAACTGCCAGCCGTTGACCACGACGGTGCGTCCATCGTCGAGCCCGATCGGCCAGGCGGGCTCGCAGCCAAGTCGCTCGGCGACGAAGGTGCGGTTGGCCGCTGCAATGATGAACTGCGCTGCCGGGTTCGCTGCAAAAATGGGAAGCAGAGTCCCGGCATCGAGATGGTCGGTGTGATTGTGGGACGAGGTCACCACGGCGATGTCTCGCAGATCTCCGGGGGCGAGAACTTGCTCGGTCATGCGCGTGTGCGGCTTGTCGGTCGCCGCGTATTTGCGCGTGAGCGAGTCGGAGAGATATGGGTCGAGCAATAGCAGTGAGCCTCCGTGGCGGAGCAGGAAGCCGCTCTGCCCGAGCCACCAGATGCGAAGTTCATCCCCGACCGTCGGGCGGGCGATGTCTGCGAGAAGCGCGTCGTCTTTTTGAAAAGCCGGGATCACCGGATGAGCCCGAAGTGCGAGCCCTGATCCCGCATGAACGGCCAGTAAACGAGGAAGCCGGTGCCGCACATATTCTCCTGCGGAACTGCGCCAAAATAGCGGCCGTCCTTGCTGTAGTAGCTGTTATCGCCCATTGGGAAATAAGACTTCGGCGGCACCGTGTATTTCCGTGTCGGCTCGCACAGATTGTACGGCTGTGAGAAGTCGGGGACGAAGCTGTAGCCCATGTATCCGTTGCCGACGGGGGCCGTGCGCGTGCCTTCCATCACGCGGGTGAATCCAGGTTCCTCGGCCGGCTTTCCGTTGATGTAGAGCAGCGGCGCAGCGATGGAGAGTTCGTCGCCGGGAATGCCTGCGAGGCGCTTGATGTAGAATTGCGATGGCTGGCGTGGCGGCGGCCCGGAGTTGCCGAGCCCTTCGATATTTTGCGTGAGGAATACGATGACTTCGCCGCGCGACGGTTTGCGGAAATGGTAGAGGAACTTGTTTACGAAGACATGATCGCCTGTGTCCGTGTAGCCTCGGGCAATCGGCTCGCCTTTTGCAAAATGGCGGCGCTCGATTTGGAATGTGCGGCTTACGGGGTCCACCTGATCGTTGACGAAGTATTCGTTCCCTTTGTCGGTCGCGATGCGCGTGTAGGTGAAGAAGTTTCGCGGGAACGGACGGCGGAAATCCGTCACGGAAGTCACCGTCTCGTCGTCCTTGGCGATGACCTCGTGCCATGTGCGCCCGTGCGTGGCGAATTGCAGTGCCCTCATCGCAATGTTTGGCGGCGACTCCGGCGTTGCCTGTCCGGTGATGCCCATGAGCGTCGGCGACATCGACGAAGTAGGGATGGTGAATGGCTGGACGATGTAGGTGCGGATGCCGAGCGCGACGATGATTGCTACGAGAACGACTTCCACGTTTTCCGAGAGCCATGCATTCTCGCCGACCGGGCAATGGACTTTGCAAAACTCCTCAATAGCTTTTTCCCCCTCTGCCACACCGGGCTTGCTCTTCTCTTTTAGCGCCTTTTTGAGGGAAGCGATATGACCCTCCAACTCGGCGCGGGCTTCGGCGCTCCAAACGTCACGGTTGTAGGCGAGCTTCTTCTCGGCAGCTTTTACGTAGAGGCGGCCTTGTTTGATGTACTTCGAAGTGAAAATCCACATGCGGAGGGTGAGTTAAACGGTGGATCGTCCCGTGGCAATGGTTTGTCGCGCCCGTTTGACGTCGCGCTAAGAAAGGACTTTCGGCATGCTCGTCTGAAAAGATGAAATTCGCGTCTGTAATTGTTATTCTTTCCGCCGCCCTTGCGAGTGCGGAGGTCACTCCGGGGGAGTTGCTCATGGCGGAGATGAACTGTGCGGCTTGCCACGCGCCGACGGACGAATTGCGGACGCGCCTTGCTTCGCGGCCTGCCCCGCTCGTGGGTATCGATGGCGTGAATGCTTCGCCCGAGTGGTTGCGGGACTTCCTGCTCGACCCACGGAAGACGAAGCCCGGCACGCTCATGCCCGATATGCTGCACGCGCTGCCTCCGGAGAAGCGGGCGGAAGCCGCAGAGTCGCTGACCCATTTTCTCGTGAGTATCCAGGGCGCGCCGAAGCCGGTGCACGAGGACGCTGCGGCGAAAAGCGGAGAGGGGAAGTCGCTTTATCATGCGGTGGGTTGTGTGCAGTGCCATGCGCCGACGTTTGCATCTGCCGGGAAGGAGGAGGAATTGGCGGCGCTCGCGGCGTCGAGCGTTCCGCTGGCGGGGCCGCAGATTGCGAAGAAGTATTCCCCCGGCGAGCTCGCGGCGTTCCTCGCGGACCCGCTTCGTTCAAGGCCGGGCGGGCGGATGCCATCGCTCAATCTTAGCGAAGTGGAGGCGTCGTCGATTGCTGCGTTTTTGCTGTCCGGGGAAGGCGCAAAAAGCCAGCCGGCGTTCACCGTGGATGCATCGAAAGTGGCGGCGGGCGCTCAGTATTTCTCGTCGCTCCAATGCGTGAATTGCCACAGCGGCACGGCCATTTCCAAGCCGGAGCATGCCGCGCGGAGCCTTGCTGAACTGCGGCTGCGCCAGCCTGGTGGATGCCTTTCTGTAAAGCCGTCAGCCAGAGCGCCGAAGTTCGAGCTCACGGACCGCCAGCGGGTCGTCATCCTCGCGGGCTTGAGGAGTCTGGATGTGCTGGCGCTGCCGCTGACCGGGGCGCAGCAGATTCGGCGCACCATGACTGCCCTGAATTGCTACGCATGCCACTCCCGCGAGCGGCGCGGCGGGATCACGGGGCTGCGTCGCGAATACCTCGCCGACGCTGAAGGTCCGCCCAGCCTCAGCGACATCGGCGCGAAAGTGCCCGCGACACGAATTCGCGAAGCTCTGACGACGGGAAAAAAAACGCGCGACTCGATGCCGCTGCGCATGCCGGTATTTGGAAAAGGCAATATCGACCACCTTCCGGCGCTATTTGAAAAGGCGGACAAAATCCCGCCCGGCAAGCCCTGATACGTCAGCGGCAGCGGCGATGGTGATGGTGATGGTGATGGCCCACGTAGGTGTAATGAACCCCGAAGCCGCCCGGACTCCATCCCCACCACGGATCGGAGTCCACATAGACGACCTGCGGGGCATTGTACTTCCAGTAGATGTATCGGTCCGTCGCGCGCATGAAGGCATCCCGAACCCGATCTGAGACGCCGGCCGCGCGGAGGCGTGCAACGTCATCTTTGTGCGCCTCGTAGTCCACCCCGACGCGATCCATGTGCAGGATGGCGACGGAATCGTCCACGCGGCGTTTTCTCATGTCGATGAGATCTGTCGGCGTGAGTGGCGTGTTTTCCCGCAGGTGAAGCAGGGTTTCATCCGGGACGCCCGCAGCCCGGACGCTGGCGAGTTGCTGCTTCGAGTGAATCGAGCATCCGCTTATAAAAGCAGCAGCAAACAGTGTAAAGAGGACGGTTTTCATCGGCATGAAGTTGCCACGACTTTGCCGGTTCGCAAGGGGCGGGCTCGGGATATTTATGGCGTTGGCGCGAGTCCAGCTTGCGAAACCTGCTCTAATGGGCATCTTCCGCGTCCCTCTGCAAACGCAGGGCAGTCAAACATCGATGGATTTTCCGTATCAAGTAACGACGTTTCAAAACGGCGCACGCCTCGCCAGCATTGAAATGCCGCACATGCGGAGCGTCAGCACCGGCTGGTGGGTCGGCGTGGGGGGGCGTCACGAGCGCGCGAAGGAAAGCGGGATGTCCCACTTTCTGGAGCATCTTCTTTTCAAAGGAACCATCCGCCGGAATGCCCGGGAGATCACTGCGGCGGTGGAGGGCATAGGCGGTTACGTGAACGCATTCACGACCGAGGACCATACATGCTACTACGCGAAAGCGGGGACGCGCCACTTCGGTCGGGTTTGCGATGTCCTCGGCGATATGCTGCTCGATTCCACGCTGCCTCCCGTGGAGATCGAGCGCGAGCGCGAAGTCATTCGCGAGGAAATCATGATGTATCGCGACCAGCCTGCGCAGCATGTTCACGAGTTGCTCACCGCCACACTTTGGCCGAAGCACCCACTCGGGCGGCCGCTCACGGGGACAGTCGATACGGTCTCGCGGATGACACGCGACGACATTTTGGCGTTTCGCGATCGCACTTACACGGGAACGAACACCGTGCTCACCGTCGCCGGTCCTATTTCGCACCGCGAAGCCGTGGAGCGGCTCGGCCCGTGGGTCGAGCGGTTGGCGCGCGGACGCCGCCCGCGCTACGAGCGCTCGCCCGATCTTCCTTCGCGCCCCGCCGTCTCCCTGCACACGCACGATACCGAGCAGACGCAGCTCGCAATGGGCTTCCGCACGTGGGGCAGGGGAGATGAGCGCCGATTTGCCCTGAAGCTGCTGAGCGTGATCCTCGGTGAAAATATGAGCTCGCGCCTTTTCCAAAAACTCCGCGAGCGCCACGGTTACTGCTACAGCATCAGCAGCGGAATGGTGACTCTCGACGACACTGGCGCCCTGCAAATCAGTGCCGGTCTGGACCATTCCAAACTCGAGCCCGCAATCCGTCTCATCATGAGCGAAATAAACTCGCTCGCCGAACGCGGCCCGACGCGCAACGAAGTGCGGATGGCGCAGGATTACACCATCGGCCAGACGCTGATGGGACTGGAAAGCACGACGAACCAAATCATGTGGATGGGCGAAAGCCTCCTCGGCTACCGCGGAGTCCTCCGCCCCGACGATGTGGAGCAAAAAATTAACGCTGTGCAGAAGGCCGACATCCAGGCCGTCGCCACCGAATGCCGCAAGCGCGCCCGTATCGGCGTCGCCGTGGTCGGGCGGGTTCAGGGCGCGGAGCGGATCGCCGGCTGGCTGTAATAATGTCTCCAGACTACAATACTGATTCGCCCGGCGCGCGATGAAGGTGACAAGGGAATGATGAATGACGGGCGGGATGACGAATCCGCGCAGCTCCCACGCTTCCGTTTCGTCGTGTGCCCCGCCCGTCATTCGTCATTGTTCCATCAACAGACCGCATCCTTTGCGCTCGCCGAAAAATTGAAATCCGACAGATTTGCGAGTAATTCCTACGAAATTAAGGGTATCTGATTGAGTTCCCAGCGACACGCAAAAAACTTTAAAATTTAGTTGACCCCATGGGGGGGGGGGTAGGCGAGAACGTGCGTCGCTGCTGCGGAACCTATCTTCTATAAGAGGGGGCGAAGCATCGGCAAACACCGACAACCTCTCAGACTCGTTCTGAGCTACGAGACCGCTGAACCACGCCCGGCTTATGAACAACTGGGCGACCTCCAGCG
>JAYUSJ010000296.1:0-13726 GCA_043755735.1 Verrucomicrobiaceae bacterium
GCAGCAAACATGCCGCAGGGTATGCCGTATCCGGTGCCAAGCCCGGTCAATACGTTTGCAACCTTCGAAGCGGGCAGTCGCTTCCTGAACAACGACGTATCCGGCATCGGCTCGACCACTGGCGGTGCGACTTGGACGATGAAGGCGGATTCGATCCTCCACATCCAAACGGCAGCCGCATTTCTCGGCAGCAATGCTGGACTGATCAATGCCGGTCAGTTCGTTTACGAGCCCGGCGCAATCGTCCGCTATGACACTGGTCGCGTATTCAAGCACGACCAGTTCATCAATAACGAGGCCAACGGCAAGCGCACAGTGCTCGAAATCTTCAACGGAAACCGCGATATTACGGACGCCGTGAATCCGTTCGTCGTGGTCGCACCTGGATCTCCGACCGTCGTGCCGATGACGCTTACCTTCGGGGACGGCGGTATGATTACCAACGACTCGTTGGATCGACAGATCAACCAACGCCGCGGTCGCTTTGTGCTCGAGGACGGGGCTGTGCTCGCAGCAACGAGTCAGACGTTCTTGAACATTCAGGATGACGTCTCGATCCCGGCTGGAGCCACAGTCACGATTGGTTCGAGCCGTTATGTCGATGGCAACCCGAAGAACGGGCTGGTGCAGTTCACGGGAACAGCGAGCAATGTGATGGGAGCCGGTTCGAAGATCGTTGTTCAGGACGGCTCTGCGTTCGGCTTCAATGGAACGCACACCTTCGACGACACTGGCGCGATTGAACTCCCGGCTGCGGTGATCAATGTTGCACCAGCGGGAGCCGTGGGCTTTAACCCCGGAAACGGCTCAACGCTCTTGATCAACACCGACAACTACATGGAAATCATGGGAACGTTGACCGGTAACGGTGCCGTCATCGGCAACGCGGGAACTTCGACCTTTGCAGTGGGATACGGCGCGACGAGCGACTTCACCTTCGCGGGTGGCGTTCGCAATGCGAATACCCGGAACCCGCACATGACCAAGGTCGGTTCGACAAAAATGACGCTGACCGGTCTGAACGACACTCAAGGACGGCTGGGCGTTATGGACGGTGAACTCGCCATCGCAGGCCCGAACGGCAAGTGGGCCGGTGGTGAAATGAACATCGGCAAAGGCGGTATCCTGACCTTTGATAACACGGTCAATGCCGTTGCAGATCGTCAGGCTGCCACAGGCGGCGGAGCCAATCGCTACCTCACCACCCTCGGTGGCGGTGAATTCCGCGTCCTCGGTCACGCGACGGACGTCGCAGACGTCACCGTGTTCGGCCTCGGCAATTCCGCCGGCGGTAATGTCACTTACGGCGGCAACATGGGCGGCTTCGGCAAGGTGACCGTCACCCCGAACGGCGACCTCGCTGTGCTCCGGACTTCCGTTACCTTCGGCTTGGTCGAGAACTTCCAGAACTCTGGTGAGCGCAATTCCGCATGGCTGCTCCGCGGCCCCGGTCTCGGCGGTCTGCCAGGCACCTACAGCTCGGCTGGGGTTTACACGCCGAATGCCGGCAACCCGAAAGACGGCTTGATATTCATCACCGCGCCGAACTTCACGGCAGCCGGCGCATTTGGCCAGAGTGGCGGTGCATCGGGATTCATCTCCGGCCAGGCTGGTTCATCTGTGGTTCCAACGAGCGGTTTGTTACTTGGCGCGACCAGTGGTTCGGCAACGGAAGGCGACTTTATCACGATCGATATCGCGAGCGGTGCGAATCGGACCGGCGTCCGCGTTTTGGCGGCATCGGAATACGCGAGCGCGGCCACGTTTGCAGCGAATACGAACAACACGACCGCGCTGAATGTCCATGCGACCGGGGCGCTGAACCTCACGGGTGGCGACACACGGTTGCAGGTCCTCAAACTCGGCAACGGTGCCAGTGCAAACGTGAGCGGAGTCTTGCCGCTTTTGACCCAGCCAAGCCAGATCATCCTCAACGGTGGCGGCATCCTCGTTCCGTCTGCATCGGCCGCCGCGCTCAACGTCAGCACCAACGGCGCTGGTGCAGACTCCGTCATCCGAACCTCGGGCGGCGTCTCAGCCTACGTTCACGCATTCGGCGACCTGAATGTGAACGGCGAATTCTTCTCGGACATTGGTCTTGTAAAGACGGGCTCGGGAACGGCTACCTTTGCGGCGGGCTCACTGAGCAATCTCCGCGGGCGTCTCGCAATCCACGAAGGAACCGTGAGCATCAATGACTCCCTCGCTAACGTCCGCAATACCGGCGTGAATGCGGCTGGCTTCACGCACTCGCACCTCGAACTCACAGGTGGCACGTTAAACATCAACGGCAATAGCCAGGGCTTTGGCCGCCTCGAAAGCGGTAATTTCCTAGCGGGCGCTCAGACAGAAGGTGGCACGATTACCAGCGCAGCACCGGCAACGATCACTGTGCAGGACGCAGGGCAATTCGACGGCCACATCACTGGAGCCATCAGCTACAATAAGGTCGGCAACAACCAGCACCTCCTGCACAATTCGAACCCATACACAGGCACGACCACCATCCGCCAAGGCGGCCTGATTCTACGGGCAAATGGGACTTTGGCAAACACCACCGAGGTGAACCTGAACTATGGGCGGCTCGACATTGATGACGGCCATCTTGCGTATGTGAATAACCGCGTCAATACGTCCGCCGTCATTAACATGCGGGGAGGCGACCTTGTGAACCGCGGTCGCGCCGGGACGCTCACTCAGCAAAACTTTGGAACCGTCAACTTACTCCAAGGCCAAAACCTCTTCCAGACCCTCGCGGGCGGAGGCGGCGCTACTGAGACGATTATTGGAAACCTTGTCCGCTCGGCCGGTGCGACGGCCTCTTTCCAGCAAAATTACGGCTTCATCGGAACCGCTGGAAACGATACCACGGCCATTCGCTACATCCTTAACAATGTGAACGGAGCGCCGGTTTCGCTCACCAACGGAATCATCGGCGGATGGGCGATCGTGAACAACGACCACTTTGCGACTTATGATTCGGTGAAGGGTGTCAGCTTCATGAGCAACACCGAGGACGGATTCCTTACTTACGACTCCGGTGATGTAACGGCAGCCACGGCGGTACAGAACGTCAATGACGGCACCGCCGCCCGCACCATTGCTGCAAGCAAAACAGTGAACTCACTCCGACTCGTCCCCGGCGCTGCACAGACGATTACGCTCAACGCGGGTGTTGCACTCACGCTGAACACCGGCGGTCTCCTGACGCAGGCAAATCAGGCAATCAACATCACAGGGGGCCAATTGACCTCAAACTCGGGCGAGTTGAACGTCTTCGTGAACCAAAACGTGACGACTATCGCCTCGCAAATCACAGGAAATATTGCTCTCACAAAGACTGGCGGAGCAACGCTGACGCTCACTGGAAATAACAACTACACGGGGCTTACCTACTTCCAGGGGAACCCCGGTAGCAGCGCCCCTGCCGGCACAGTGAACCTCAACACTGCCGCTGCTGATGGAAATGCCACAGTCTCGGTCCCCGCCGATCTGCATATTCACAGCACGACAGTCACGGAGCTTCTTCCGAACCAAATCAAAAACACCGCGACAGTGAACCTCTACGGTAGCGCGATCTTCAACCTCCGCGACGCAGATGCCACGACCGAAACCCTCGCTGCGCTGAACTTCCAGCACGCTGGCGGTGATGCAAACAACCGCGCGATCATCAGCCGCGCTGCTGCGCGGCCCACGTCGGCTCTGAATCTGACCGCAGCAACGCCAATTACCGCGTCGAACGACAACCCGACCTCCACGCCGACGATCTCGGTGAACCTCGGAACGGTGAACTTCGCCCGCGGGGCTGGGCTTGCCCAGACGCTGCAGATTGACTCGCCCGTCGGGCTCAACGGCCTCGGCGCAGTCGGACTCGTCAATAATGCAAACATCGGCACCGTCCCAACCGGAGTTGCCGAGGGCGGCCTCATCAAGGCGGGCAACGGTCTGCTGATTATGGGCGGAAACGGAGCCGGGCAGTTTGGTAATCCAGCCTCTGCGACCGACGTATTTAACATCTCAAGCGGTATTGTTCGCATAGATCAGCCCAATGCACTCGGTCCCGTAACGGCAGTCACGACCGTGCAAAGCGGTGCGAAGCTGCTTTTGAACAATAATACCGGCATCACAGGCTCCGTGCGATTGAAGGACGGCGCGGAACTCAGTCTGACACTGAATAGCTCGACGATGGGTGCCGTCGGAAGCACCGGAATCCTTGATATTCCAAGCGGCGCGACTACTACGGTCGGTGTTCTAGATTACTACGTCCCGAGCACGAATGTCGGAAACATCGTCGTAAATCATCAAGTCACAGGTTCGGGCACCATCAGCCTCCGTGGTATCGAATACGCTGCGGGCTACAACGGTGGCGGCATCTTCCAGCTCCGCAATGAATCCAACACCTTTTCGGGAACGGTGAACGTCAACACGAACACCGTCTTTGAATCGAGCACCAATGGCGGAGATTTCACAGGCAACGCCTTTGGAACGGCGGCAATCAATCTGAACGGTGGCACATTGCGCGTGCGCGATGCGGGCAACAACCTCGCAGGGGCACAGACCATTGCTTACGGAAATGGCATCACGTTGACGGCGAATTCCTACCTGAACTTCGACCGCATCAATGCAGTCGCGAACAACAAGACCATTGCACTGGGCACACTCACGGTCCCATCCGGCAGCCCGTCGCTTTGGGTGAACAATGGCAACGGTTACATTACCTCGGTTAGCCAATTGGACGGTGCAGGAACATTTGTGAAAGCGGGACTCAGCCAGCTCGATATCAACGGATTCGCCGGAACATTTTCGGGCAACGTCGAAATCGCCGGGCCAAAAGGTCTCGCAGTTCAGGCAAGCAATGCGCTCAACTTTGTCCCAGCGACATCGAGCCTCACAAACCTCACCATCGGTGGAAATCACGCGTTCGCAGCCGGTAAGACGGTCAATGTCTCCGGCGTCCTCGACATCAGCCGAAATGCTGGCCAGGTGGTGAACGGACTGGGTGGCATCACGGCGGGTGCAGTGACCGGCTCCGTGGCGCTGAATAGCACCTCGACCGTCACTGCGGGAACCCTGCTGAACAACGGTATCGTCGCAGCAAACAACAGTGCTTCGTCCATTACCGCCACCGGTATCGCAGGAAGCGGCCACTTCCACGCATACGGCGCGAACTTGACCTTGAACGGCGCGCTCGTGAACGATGGCGCGACCCCAACCACGCTTCGCACGACTGCGGCGCTTCCAACCAATGCCGTCATCTTGACGACCGCCATCGCAGGAACAAACACCGGTGGAGCCGATGTCCAAAGCGGTATCCTCCGCATCGCCCCGGCAGGCGGAACGGTAAACAACCCGCTCGGCAGCGGTGGAATCCGCGTCCAGGGTGCCGCAGCATCGGCTCTCGGTGTTGGCTCAGACGCAGTCGCCGCGCAAAGAGCAGAGCTGGAGTTTGCAGGCACAAACATCACACAGGCTGGAGCCATCACGAATACCGGAACCATCCGCGTGACCTCGGGAACGACGACCCTTACCGGAATCGTCCGCGGTACACCGGCCATCGGCACCACGCTCGCGGACTTCCAGGCAGCGACCGTCCCGGGCTTGCTCGAAGGTCGCCTTACAGCGACCGCAGCGCTCCCTGACACGAACGCCGCTGCGATTGACTTCACTGCCACTCGCGTCCCGAATCCGGGCAACTTCGGCGTGAAGCTCGAACCAAGGATGGCGCAGACAAACCTTGTGACACAGAACGCCATCACAGGTTGGAGCGACAATACTACGTTTGCCTACACCGGATACTTCTACGATGCCGATGGTGTGTTCACCTTCATGGAGAATCAGGACGATAATACGCTGGTCTCGATTGATGGCGTTACGCGCCTGCTCAATAACGGTGGAACCGAGCCGTGGCGGACTGTAACGAGCACGGCAACTACGCAGGGCCAGCGGGGCGTAACTCTGGACACCACCGTGGTGAACACCGGAACCCCGCAAGGATTGGCAGCGATTCCAGCAAATCCGAACCTGCCAGCCGGTTGGCACACAATCGATATCCGCGTTTTCAACGGTGCCGGTGGTGCAGGCCCTGTGGTCGCAAATGGATTCCAGAACAACTACGCTTTCGGCCTGAACACTTCTGGCACGATGGCGCTCGACGGCTCACAAGCCTTCCGCCCAATCGACGACGGCACCGGCACCCTCTTCCGCACAGCGGCGGCGGGTAAAGGCGACGTCATACTTGCAGACGCCACGACGCTCAAAGTCGGGGGCTTCCAATTAACGAAGAACGTCGTGCTGAATTCCCTGGGAAACACGGTCAACCTCGAAGTAACCGCTGCCGGCAACAGCGACGCGGAAAGCATCCAACTCACTGGAACCAGCAGCCCGTCCGCAGTCATCACGCTCGCCGCAAACGCAAATGTGACAACAGCGAACCTCTCGGTAGTCGCAGGCGGCGCAGTCACGCTCGTCGGAGACCCCGGTAGCTCGCTCACCGTTACCGCAAACGAGACATTTGATGGCTCAGTGCAAGTCGATGCCGGAACGCTGAATATTCAAGGTGTCGGCGCAGGCACCGGAATCGTCACCCTCAACGACGGCGTGCTCAACCTCACCGGTTCTCTCTCTGGCTCGGTGGTTGTCAATGGCGGTATCCTCACCGGAAGCAGCGCAAGCCCGACAACCGGAAGCATTGCCGGCATCACCGACCTCATCGGCGGAACGCTCAAACCCGGCAGCGCTACCACCAATGCAAGCGGCATCCTGAACTTCGACGGAGGCCTCAACCTCAGCGGAGCAAGCCTCGCATTCGACCTGAACGGAACGACCGCGGGAACTGGCTTCGACCAGCTCAACGTCACCACGTTGACGCTCGGTTCGCACGTTCCATTCACAATCAGCCTCGGCTTTGTGCCAGCGCCGATGACATCGTTCGTCCTCATTGATGCGGACAACGTCGCACTCGGCGACAAGCTGTTTGAATACGCATCGAACCAACTCAGCGAAGGTGAGACGTTCTTCGTCGGTGCAAACGAGTTCACGTTTAGCTACGTCGGCGGAAGCGGCAACGACCCGACCGCCACGTTCGTCGTGCCGGAGCCCGGCAGCGCAGCGCTGCTCCTCGGCGGACTCGCCATGCTCGCCGGACGCCGCCGTCGCAAGCAGGCATAAGCGGACAACGCGTGAGAAATTAATGACCAGCCCTGTCGCCATTGTCGGTGACAGGGCTGGTTCATTTAGAGTAAGACGGGTTTCCAACCCGTCCTCCGCGCGACCGGTTGGAACCCGTCTTATTTTCTATGATTCGCGACATCCTCATTCTCGGCGCAGGCAGTGCAGGCCTCATGGCAGCGCTGGCGCTTCGGCGCAGACTTCCGATGATTCGCGTCCGCGTCGTCTGCAGCAGCGAACTCGGGGTCATCGGCGTGGGCGAGGGGACCACACCGCTTTTTCCGCAGTTTCTTTTCCGCTATCTCGGCCTGGATCGCAGCGCATTTCATCGCGAAGCGGAACCAACGTTCAAACTCGGCGGGCGATTCTTAAACTGGGGGCCGCAGCCGCATTTCGACTATCCGTTTGAGGGCACCTACGATGTGCAGCTTCAAGGAATGCCGCGGCTCAATGCGTGGTATTCCGGCTGGGAGTTCGGTCACCTCAGCCTTCCCGCCGCGATGATGTCCAGCGACCGCGCATTCCCCCGCGACGCATACGGGCGGCCGGAATTGCCGGACTACTACGCCTACCATATCGAGAACGCGAAATTCGTCGGCTACCTCGAAAAGGCAGCGCGTGCGCTCGGTATCGAGATTATCGAAGGAAAGGTGGAGCGCACCGAGAACGGCCTGGACGGTGTCACCGCATTGCATCTGGCGGGCGGCGAATGCCTCACGGCGGACCTTTATGTGGATGCATCGGGCTTTCGTTCGGAACTGCTCGGCAAGGCGATGGAGACGCCGCTCGTGAGCTACGAATCCGCGCTCTTTTGCGACCGCGCGGTGATCGGTGGATGGGAGCGCGGCGCAGAGCCCATCAAACCCTACACGACTGCGGAATCCATGGACTCCGGCTGGGCATGGCAGATCGAGCACGAGCATTTCATCAATCGCGGATACGTCTTCTCATCGCGATTCATCACCGACGACGACGCGCGTGCCGAGTTGCTCCGCAAAAACCCAAGGATCTCTCCTGAGTCCACGCGCGTCGTGAAGTTCCGCTCAGGCCGCCGACAGGATCTCTGGAGGGGAAATGTCGTGGCCATCGGGAATGCCGGCGGCTTCGTCGAACCGCTCGAAGCGACCGCGCTCACCGTCACTGCGATGCATTTGAAACTGCTCGTCCAGACGCTCTGGCACGGTCAACTCGAAGTCACGCCGACTCTCCGCGCCGCATTCAATCGCGTCGCGACGTCGCACTGGGACGACACGCGCGATTTTCTCGCCCTGCACTATCGCTTCAACACCGCGCTCGACACGCCGTTTTGGAAAACCTGCCGCGCCGAAGTCGATCTCGGCGGTGTCGCGGAGTTTGTGGAATTCTATCGCGAGAACGGACCAAGCGTCCTCGCCGCCAGCACGCTCCCCGGCGGACGCGCCATTTACGGACTCGACGGGCATTTTGCCATGATGGCCGGCCAGCAAGTCCCATGGGCGCGAATGCCATCGCACACCACCGCCGAGCAGGTCGCATGGATGCGCGTCTCCGAGCATTTCAAAGGCCTCGCCGCAAACTCGCTCGACGTAAAACAAACGCTCGCCGCCGTCCGCGCACCCGACTGGAAGTGGCAGCAAAACAGCGGCCCAGCGCGGACGACGCTGCAGCTTTGAATAATCCGGCCCTTACGGGAACTGAGCTTTGATCCGGTAGAAACGCTGCGGCGCGGAATTGGCGGTCGTGTCGGTGTAGCTCGACGATGCGCTTGTCGCGTTCACGGTCGCGAGTGTTTGCCACACTCCGGCGATGAGGTCATCTCGATACTCAACAATATACGGTTTTCCGTTGAGCGAGTTCCACGTGATCGTCACGGCACCCGTGCCCGTATCGCGTGCTGCAATGGGCGGCAGCGGAGTGCTCGTGGCGTTGTTTGGGTTGCTGCCAAATGCAAGCTCCACGACATCCGGCGTACCGTCTCCGTCGGTGTCAGTGGCGAAGCCGAGGTAGCCCGGCGAGCCGCCTGTTTCCTGGCTGGCGCGCCAGTTTGTGCCGTTGCCGTAAAGCGCGAGCGTGGTGCTCAGCGCCTCGATGCTCGGTCCGCCGCCATCGGCAATCACGGGCCAGGGCGCGAGGTCGCTGTAGTTGAAATCATGAACCGCGTTTCCATCGGAATCACGGAGAACGATGTGTTCGCCGTCGTTGTTCAGTGAGCCGCTGTATTGCCCGGCGATGAGTGCGCCGTTTCCGTACTGCGCGATGAATCCCGCCGTGTTGTTCGTCACGACACAGTATTGGCCGGGCTGAAGCGTTGTGGCTCCAAATGTGAACGGACCGGTCCCGGCGGAATTGGAAAAAGGATCGCCTTGATCGAAATACGCACCGTTCAAGTTAATGGCGGCGACGCCGATGTTTTTCAGTTCAATGAATTCCACTCCACCGGCACCGGATGGATTATACATGATTTCCGTGATGCGCAGACTGTTGAAAAGGTCCGCAGTATTTCCTGGATCGCTGAGCAACAGGTAGTCGAACGCCGTGCGGATGCCCACTCCCGGCACACTCGGAGCCGCTCCGACCACGCCGGTGGCGGTGAAAATACCGCCGCGTGTCGTCGTGCTCCCTGCGACCATCGTCGAGGTGCCGACGCTCGCCCATTGCACGCCGTTCAGTCGGTATTCAAAGAATAGGTTATTTGCACTTCGGCGGATGCGCAGCGTCGTATCCGGAGGCGTGAAAGGGACGGTCGATCCGATCTGCGCGTATGCGCCCGTGCCCACTGCTTTGAATGCCTTCCAGTTCAACCCGCCTTCATACCCGAATGCGTAGCGAGTCGTGACGCCGCTTTCGCTCGTCTCAAGATAAAGCCCGGTCAGGAAGTTGCCGTAGGCGCGATTCTCGGGCGTGATGCTCGTTGCCAGGATCCAATTCGTCGAGGCAGGCAGCGGGCGTGTGATGGACGGGAACGTCGGAGCCGTATTGGTCAGCGGACGTGTGATGGTGTCCGTCAAATTCAGCGCGATGCTGCCGCTGGTTTCGTTCAGCGAGTACCACGAATCCGGCGAGTAGTTATCGAGCAATTCGACATTGTTCGTTGTAAAACTCGGATCCAGATAGTCCGCTCCGAACGATGTGAAATCCGAATTACTAAACGCGGTGATGTCCCGGAGGATGGTCACATTTGACGCGCCGTCCCCACCGCGAATCGAAAACGAATAGCTGCCCGGCGTGGTGAACTGAACTGTTCGGCTTGTAGTTGTGGACGCGACTGTCGTAAAGCCCACCGACGGAGAAATTGTCCATGTGTAAGTGATCGCCGTTCCGTCCGGATCAAAACTTCCCGATGCATCAATCACGACGAGCTCGCCAAGCGCCGCGTTTTGCGAACCAGGGCTCACGGTCGCCGTCATGTAAGGCGGCGCGTTATTTGTCTTCGTCATACTGTGCGTGAGGTCTGCACCGATTTGAGCGCCGTATTCATCGAACGCGCGGAAGGTCAGCGTATTCGACCCATTGCGCAGGCGTAGGCCGCTGAAAGCCCACGGCGCGGTGTCCGAGGACGTGGTGCCCGTCCACGCGAACGTCGCTTCGGGGTGAGCGACGCATTCGATGCGGAACACATTCGCCGGGGCGGTTCCACTGATCGTGAGCACGGTATTCGTCGTCGTCGCGGGCGGGGAAGTCAGCGCAAACGGCGCGGTGAGTGCCGCACCGATGAACGTCTGCATCACCGCCACGCGCGTCTGGATTGGCGCGGCAGTTGCATTGGTCGTCGGCCAGTTTGCATACGTGGCCGGAAGCGCAAAGGACGGGGACGCGGCTTCCTCCGCAGCCAGCCAGGCGCCGAGGCGCGGACCGTTCAGTGCGAATTCGCTCATCAGCTTGGTCATGTAGAAATACACCTGCCGACGGACAAACGGACGGCTGTAATAGTTCGGCACATTGGTCTCGGCACCGATGTAGGGCGTGTTGATCTGCCCGGTCTGAAATGCGAGGTCGCTGTCCCAGTGGATGAGCATCCATTTGTGATCGTCGGGGCGGCTGTAGAAATACCCGTTCTTTGCACGGCTCAGCGTCATGCTATCCCAATCCGAGGTATATCCGCGCACCGCGGCGTATGCGGCCATCGCGCGGGTATCGGCCATGCGCTCCAGTTGCTCGGTCGTCGCGGTGTTTGCCTCGATCTGTTTGTTCCACTCAAAGACCGGCGCAAAATCGTATTCCACCTCGCGCGAGCCGGGGACGAAGTTGTTGTGATAACTGACCGGATTTTCCGCGCCAGGACGATTTGGCGGATTGTAGTCCCACGCGGTCTCGATGCTGTTCATACGCACGTTTCCATCGTCGCCAATGACATGCGCGTCGTCGTTTTCGTAGAAATAGCCGGAGCTTCCGTTGTCCCAGATCCGGTTGAGCATATCCTTGTCGAAGACCTCGTTCGATTCGCGCACCACGTAAGCCGCGCTGTTGCGGGTCACCTTCAGGATTTCGTTTTCGTTCGCCGGGACTCCGCATAGATACAGGAGATAGCGGCTCACGCGGTTATGATGCAGGTTGCCGCCCACTCCATCGTTATCCCAGTAAATCTTCCCGTGCCCGCGATACGGACGATCTCCCGGCAGCGTCACTTTTCCTCGGTCGATGCTGTTGTTTGTCCCGCGCGTGAAAGGGCTGCCGGTCTTGTGGACTGCGGCTCCGTAAATCACCCGGCTATCATTCATCACCACGGTGCATGGGAAGTAGTGGCTGTTGTGTTTTGGGAACTTGAAGTTGTAAATCGCGGAGCCGCCGCCGGTCGCCGGGATTCCACTGCCTGCGGGCGTCGCCGTGACATCCGGCGTATCCAGCGCGGCCAGCCAATAGTTTGGCATCACCACGCGTAACCGCCGCAGTTCGGTGCTTGTCGTTTGATTATCCACGACCCAAAGCCCTCGCTTGGGTTGCGCCGTCGCGTATGGCTCGCCGATCACGGAGCCGCGCGGCATATCCGCCGTCTGCCCGTTTGCGGCGGTGGCGCGGACGTAAAACTCCACGACCGCCCCCGCCGTGTCGTAGCCGAACGAGCCGAGCGGCACTTGAGCGGTGTAGATTCCGTCGCCTGCAAGCGCATCGCCGCCCAAGCCATTGTCGGCCATCGGAGTCGGGGTTAATGCGCCCGTGTAAGTCGCATTGTCGAGCCGGTGGAAAAGCTGCACGCCGGCGAGTGGCGAAGACGAGGAAACGCGTGTGGTCACCGTGACGGTGGAGCCGGTCGGCGGAGTTGCCGGGCTGTGGTTCAGCAGCGTGATCTCCGGGGGCGCAGCAGCGACGAAGCGTGAGTTCTGCGCACCCGGAGTGCCGAGATTCTGCGGGACCGGCGCAATGACGGTGCCGCCCCACGACATGTCCCAACTCTGCGCCACGATGCGCGGTTTTCCATAAACCCACCGCGCTTCAAATGTGAGCGTGTAGTCGGTGTTGACGAGCATCCCTGTTGCATCCTTTTCAACCTGGTTCACCTTATTGTCGCCGCCGCCGTCCGCCACGATGTGTACGCCCTCCGCGTCGTGAAAAGTCGCCCAGTGCGTTCCGCGTGAACGCCATCCGTCCGTATTGTTCGCATTCAGCGTCGTCACTCCGGCATTCACAAAAAGATCCGCGCCGCCGGCCGTTGGCCGGAGCTGCGCATTGCGGATGATCATGTGTCCGTCGCCCACGAGCCACATCTGGATTTCGTCGTCGTTGAGTGAATTGTGCGCGATGCGCCTGTAAGTCCCGCCGTTGATTGTGAACGCCGTGAACGTGCTCTTCGCGCTTTCATTGCTATCGCGCCACGAAGAGCCGACCGCATTGTCCGATTCTGGATTCACCAGCTCCAGCGAGCTCCCGTCGCCCGCTGCCAGCTCCGGCCATTCGCCGCCGAAACGGTAGTCCACTTCATCCACCAGATTTCCGAATTCATCCTTGAGTTGCACACGGCTGCCGTTGTTCGCCAGGGAGCCATTCCAATTCCCAATCGCCGTCAGTCCGCCGTAATTCGCATTCAAAAATGCAGAATTCGCAGCCAGCACGAGATAGCCGCCCGGCGCGATCATCGTGTTCGCCGGGATGGTGAGATCCACATCATCATCGAGCCGCCAGCCGCCCACATTCACCGCCGCCGCGCCTTTGTTGTAGAGCTCGATAAACTCCCCGTCGCGCTGTCCGCTCGGCGGGTCGGCCATGATTTCGTTGAATACGATGTCCACGTTTCGCGCCGGATTATTCTGCGCATCGCGAGTGTCCGTCGTATCCGTGAACCACTGCCTCGATCCCGCCGGAAACACCTGTTGCGAGGGCCGGCCGGCCACACGCGTGAGCTTCACCGCATCGCGCACATTGCCCGCTTCGGCGAGATGCACTCGCACATTGCCGCCATTGTCCGTCGCGAAATCCACATTGAACGACACCACCGCGCCGGGCGTCACGTTGCCGGAGAGTGCGACGGGATTCGATAAATCCGTCGCAGCGGATAGGATCATCGTATTCGCCGAGACCGTGGTCGTCGCGGAGTTGTTTCGTAATTCCACCCACTCGACGCGACCCGTGGTCGTATTGAAGCGCA
>JAYUSJ010000297.1:0-4212 GCA_043755735.1 Verrucomicrobiaceae bacterium
GACCTCCATGATATTCCACACGACATCGCGCGCATATTCCTGGAGCGAGTAATTCGTCGAGCTGTCGAACGCCGTGCGCGAGCCGTCGTAGTCCACACCCAGTCCGCCGCCGCAGTCTATGTAGCCGAGCTCGTGGCCCATCTTCACGAGCTTCGCATAAAAGCGCGCGCCTTCGCGGACCGCACGTTTGATTGTTCCGATGTCCGGCACTTGCGAGCCCACGTGGAAATGCACGAGCTTCAAGCAATGCGCGAGGCCCGCCGCCTTCAGCGTCTCGCTCGCCACCACGAGGTCCGCCGTGCTCAGGCCAAACTTCGCATTCTCTCCCCCGCTCAGCGCCCACTTGCCCGCGCCCTTCGCCATCAGCCGCACACGCACGCCGATCCACGGCTCTACGCCCACTTCGCGGGCGACGGCGAGGATTTGGGCGAGTTCCTCCAGCTTCTCCACGACGAGGATCACGCGCTTGCCGAGCCGCGTGCCGAGCAGCGCATTCTGGATGAACTGGCTGTCTTTATATCCGTTGCAAATGATGAGCGACTCCGGGTCCCGATGAATCGCCATCGCCGCCAGAAGCTCCGGCTTGCTGCCCGCCTCGATTCCAAAATGGAACGCCTCACCCGCCAGCATGATTTCCTCCACGACTTCCTGGAGCTGGTTCACTTTGATCGGGAACACGCCACGATAGACGTTGTTGTATTTGAACTCCTCGATCGCCGAGCCAAACGCCTTGTTGATCGTCTGCACACGATGCTGGAGGAGGTCCTGAAACCGCAGCACCATCGGGAAGCTCAGACCCTGCGACTTCGCCTCGGCGACGAGATCCATGATGTCGATCGGCGTCGAAGTATCCAGCGTGGGAAAGATCTGCACGTTGCCCGCTTCGTTGATGCCGAAATACCCGGCTCCCCAACGGTCGATGTTATAAAGTGAAATGGCTGCGGGAATGTCCCAAGGCTGCTGTTGCTGCATTAATGTAATTTGAGAGCGCGCGATTAAGGGATTCTCGCCGCGTGTGCAATCGCTGCTTTGAAAAATCTTCCGGCAGCCCGAAAATAAATATTCCGCGCTTGCCCGGCCACACTGCCGCTGCGGCCTTCGCTCCGTGCCCGGCCCTGCATGTCGTCGCATTTCCGGGCCATATTTCTCCAAGCAAAGACCCACACTCCGGACGCCGCCAAATGGCTTCACGGGGAATCCCGCCCCAGCGGGCGTCGTCCGCAGAAGAGACGTCCTATTTCGCGCCGAAGAGTTCCTCTTCTTTGTGGAAGCCGTCTTTCACGACGGTGTCGCGCATGTTCTCTTTGTGGACGGCGACGATATCCACTTGCACAGTGGGCACGTCGCGTTTGCCGTTTGCGGTGACGCCGGTGGTTTTGATGGCCTGTTTTTTCGCGAGGGCGACGGCGGCTTCAGCGGCTTGTTCCGCAAGGAGTTTGAGGGGCTTGTAGATGCTCATGGTCTGCTCGCCGCGCAGAATGCGGCGGCATGCTTCGAGGTCGGCGTCCTGCCCGGTGACGAGAACTTGCCCTCCGAGTTTTTCTTCGAGGAGCGCTTGGATGGCACCGCCTGCGACGCCGTCGTTGCTGGCGAGGATGCCGTCGAGCGGTGTCGTACCCGCCTTTGTGAGTGCGGCCTGGGTGATCTTTTTTCCGTTCTCGGGCTTCCAGTCCTCGGCCCAATCTTCGAAGACGATTTCGAGCTGGCCGCTCTCGGAGAATGCCGCGAGCGAGTGGTTTTGTCCTTCGCGAAAGAGCTTGGCGTTGTTGTCGGTGGGCGCGCCGTAGATGCGGGCGATCCGCTTTTTTGGGCCGCCGGCCTGGACACCGCCGGGGAAAAGGCGCTCCATGAGGAATCGGCCCTGGAGTTCGCCGACTTTGACGTTGTCGAAGGTGAAGTAGTAATCGAGCGCGCAGTCGCGAATGAGGCGGTCGTACGCGCACACGATGACGCCGGTGGAGTGCGCCTCCTCTACCGCGCGCGACATGGCTTCGCCGTTGTGCGGGGCGATCACGAGGACGTCGATGTTTTGCGCGAGGAGCGAGTTGCAGTCTTTGATCTGCTGCACATCGTCGCTGTTGGCGGAGAGGACGATCACTTCCGCGCCGAGGGCCTGCGCTTTGGCGACGAAGGTGTCGCGGTCGCGCTGCCAGCGCTCCTCTTTGAGAGTATCGAGCGAGAGGCCGATGCGGGGTTTGGTCTTGGACTCGGGTGCAGGCTTTTCTTTTGCGACCTTGGGCGCTCCGGCCTCGGCGGGCTCGGCTTTCTTACCGGCCTGCGGCAACTGGGCAATGGCGGTTTTGAGTTCCGCGGCGGTGCGCTCCTGCTCGGACTTGATCTGGTCGCGCTCTTTCTCGACTTGCGCGACCTTGTCGGTGAGCGGCTGGACTTGCCCCTTGGCGATGACGAGTGCGAGGACGATGCTGAGCGCACAGGAGAAAATGACTAACGCGATGCGGAGTTTCATGAGTGGAGCGGTATGGTAATCTTCTCCGCGGTAAAACGAGAAGCCCGAATATTACGGCTCGGGAAGAACTTTGGCGTAGAGGACGGACCATTCGGTGACTTCGTGAACGAGGACGATGGCGATGCGGTCGGCGAGGCGAAGGACCTCCAAACTCCACGCGCCATTGTTCTTGGATGGGTCGGCCTGAACTGCGGCGAAGGACGCGGCGAGCTGAGTGGCCTCCGCCATCCTTCCACCGACGATGCCCCCCTTGCCCTTCCATGATTGCGCGGATGACTGCGGACCTCTCTGCAAGCCGCTCGCACTCCGATTGAAACCGGACGCCATTCAGACCCGCCGCGGAAGTCGGTGTGAGCGACGCGGTGAACGCGTGATCCACCTGCCGCACGATGGGCGGGACATTTACCGTCGCGCCGGTGTTTGCAGCGCCGGGCGTTGGCGTGGCAGCGCGCCAGGCACCGCCGAGTTGATTATCGAGACCTTCGTTGAGCAGTTGCATCGACGGCCAGCTGCCGACGCTCGGCCATGGAAAGCTCAGCCCGTAATCCACGGTGTCCACGACGTTGCCGAGCGCATCGACGAGTTCGATGGTTTCGCCGTCGTTCTTCAGCGAGCGGACCCACGGACCGATGCCCACTGCGCCCAGACGCGAGAGCAGCGTGGCGGGATTTTTCGCGACGACGAGATAGCCGCGCGGCGGAATACTCGTGCCGTTTGGAAAGGTGAACCCGACACCCTTCGTGAACGCCCATCCGCTCGCGTCCACGGCGGCGCAGGTGAGATTGTAGAGCTCGATGCTCGATGAGCAGGTTCACCGCCTACCCAGCGTTTGCGCCGAGCACCGAAGCGCCCGGCAGCGGCAAACTCCCCGAGAGCGCCGTGTATCCCGTCGTATTCGCAGGAACGTTCACCACGACCGGCCCCGCGACCGTCGCTCCGGCAGTTGTCCTCAACGTAAACCGCAGGGAGCCCGAGTCAGTCGTCCGCCCGCGCGCGGAGAAATTCAGCGACAGCGTCGCGCCCGGCTGCGCAGTCACCGCGACATTCCCCGCAAATTTCAAGTCCTGCGCGATGAACCCGCCGCCGTTGAAAAAAATCACATTGGCTCCATCCGGCGCGAAGTTCAGCGGCGTGTTGGGATTAAACGCTCCCGCAGAAGCATTCGACGTCCAGGAAGTCGTGTTCGCCGAAGTGAATCCGCCCTCCCAAGCACCTGCGCCTCGAAGGAGCCATTTGCAAATACAACCGTCTGCACCGCGCGGAGCGGCAGTGCGAGGAGGAGGAGAAAAAGGATGCGAATCACTACGGCAATTTCCATTATGCCACTGAACATCAATCCATCCCGGGGTCAACGCCCGTACGCCTTCGCCGCCCGCATACGTTTCGATGCGGTTCGAACAAATTACCCAGACAGAGCCATATTAACTTAGGGAACAAGCAGCAATCTCCGCGCCTCGCGGATAATTCAGGCGAAACTAAATACAATTTTTGTTCTCGCACGCCAAAGGACTTTTATTCAAACGCTAGTCCTGCCGGTTTCGGAGAAAACTAAACCAGTATGAACTTAATCCATCCAGACCATCCGACTCGCCAGAGCCCCTGTGTTTCCGGCCCGTCTCATGATACTATTGGTTCCAGTGAGGAAATCAAACCTGTTTGCTTTAATGACTTTGCAGTGTGCCGCAGTCGGTTTCACAGAACGCCGCTCGCTACCTCTCGCGCAGGAGTTGCATTGCGCATGATGC
>JAYUSJ010000298.1:0-13550 GCA_043755735.1 Verrucomicrobiaceae bacterium
TCGGCCAGTCGCAGATACCAGCACGAACCCGGCTCCATCCTCACGGGCGTGCCATTCAGCAAAAACTCAACGTTGGGATTGGTTGTGATCGGAACGTGCATCCGGACCTGTCCGAACTCCGCGCTGAGGTCATGATCACGGTGCTCCTTGATTTCCGAACCGGGGCTCAAGCGCATCAGCCGCACGCTTCGCAGCGGGCACCGGAAGGACGTGAGAACTTCTTGCAAATACGGAGCCTCTTGCAAAAACGGAGTGTCCGCAAAATCAACGCACGCAGGGTCCGGATAAATCATCATCACGGGATGTGTTGCGCCCGTCGTTCCTCGCAGGGGAAGAACATCCCATTTTCCGCGGTAGTTCTCCTGCACAAAATGATCCACCCATGAATGTTGCTCCAGAGCGTGAAGATCCCGCAACAGCAGACCTGCATCAAAGCATAGTGGTAGCGAAAGACGGTCAGGAAAAGTGTGCATTTTGGAAATCGAAAACTCAAAACCTGCGCGATTCTGATTCATTAAACAGCCTCGGAAAATATTTTTTCCGTATTATCGATAAAACCGCGCCGGTCGAATAACGAATCAGAGCAAGGCAATTAGTGCAACCCACATCAGCGACGTAATGTCAATTACTGAATGTTTAATAAACTGCGATATTTCCACTTGCAATATCGGGGCCGGAACATAGGGATTTATCGTCCAGCCTATGCAATTCACACAGAAAAATCGTCGCGGGTTCCTCAAAGCAAGTCTCTCAACACTTGGAGCGCTTGCCGCGCTGGCACCGACAGGATTGATTTCGGCAACCACAGCGCAGGATTGGGTAACCACCCTTGAGATCGCGCTTCGTTCGTTTTCGACAGCCCTTTCGCGGGCTATCAGCCACTCCAACGTGCTGGAACTCCACTGCACGATGTCCGATCCTCTCGCCTTCGGTAACAGCCACGGGAATCTGGCACATCTTGGACTAAAGGCGCGGGCATCCGGTAACAAGCTGTCGCTCCAGCGCGACGGAATGACAGTTCATGTTTTCATTCTGACGGACGATGCGAGCCCGGCGGCCTTCAATTCTCAGGCTTCGGCATAGTATGAACGCTAACGTGATCGAGAAAATGACGACCTTCCTCATCGAGCGAGGAATTCCGTGTCGCCGGGAGGCTCTCGCGGAGTCGGGTTTTTTGCCGGGTCTCCATATCGACGAGGGCACACTGCTGATTGACCCAGACCAATTGAAATGGCCCGGCGATATCCTTCATGAAGCCGCTCACATCGCCCTGGCGCCGCCCTCCCGCCGCAGTCAGTTGAGGGGAAAACTTGAAATCACCCCTGCCGAGGAAATGGCGGCGCTTGCGTGGTCCTTTGCCGCCGCCGTGAGTGCCGGGATCGATCCCGCAATCGTTTTTCACGAAGGCGGATACAAGCGCGGCGGAGCGCATTTGATCGAACAATTCTCCGCCGGCATCCCGCCGGGGGGACCCGGCGTACCAATGCTGCAATGGTACGGACTCACCAATGACTTTCCTCGCATGAACTCATGGGTTCGCGAGAACGAAGATCCTGCCTGATTTCCAGCCCTCTTTTCCCCGGAACAAACCAACAACCAACAACCAACAATAAATCACTACAATGGAATCATTCCTCGGTCAAATCTGCCTATTCGGCTTCAACTTCCAGCCGCAAGGCTGGGCGTTCTGTAACGGACAGTCCCTCTCAATCGCCCAAAACAGCGCGCTGTTCGCACTTTTGGGAACCACCTATGGTGGAAATGGAACTACGAACTTCAACCTGCCAAATCTACAGGGCCGCGTCCCCATGCACTTTTCCGCGAACCACCCTCAGGGCCAGGCTGGCGGCGCAGAAACGGTCGCAATCGGCATCCCAAACCTGCCACCTCACACCCACGGAATCAGCGCAACCGGGGCCATGGGCGGAACATCCGGACCGGGAAGTTCGGACAGCCCTGTGGGGAATATTCCCGCCAGCAGCGGCACGTCGGAAAACTATGCAGCACCGGGAGCCAGAACCGGCGACATGGCTCCAATCGCAATCACCGCCACGGCAACCCCTACTGGGAACGGAGCGCCGATCTCGGTGTTACCACCGTTTCTGACGTTCAATTTCTGTATCGCCCTTCAGGGTATCTTCCCTTCACGTAACTAGGCTCCTTTGTCCTTGAGCGCGGGCCGCTTCTTAGGAAGCGGCTCGCGTCTCCTCTTTCTTCCACATCTCAAACCGTCTCACAGATTTTTATGAAACCACTCTATACTTATTTAGCCGCCCTCCTCTGTGTGGCGGCATCACCATCGGCAATCGCCGTTCCTACGCTGATCGCCCAAGAGTCTTTCGAAGGCGTCGGAATTGGATTTACGACCTCGGCTCCGCAATTTTTCGAGACGAGTATCTCGACTCAGACCGACTTCTTCTCGGTCATCCCAAATAACGGCACCAAAATTGAACCGGCGCGTGTTTTGGCAGGAGCCGATGGTGCCTTCATCTTCTGCGTCGAAGACATCGACTCACCCCGCACGGGCGGAGGCATTGCCGTCCCAGCCATGCAATCGCTGACGACTAATGCCGTCAATATCGCAGGAAAGATCAATAATCAGGTGCGCATCAAACTCGCCGCTCCAGGCCGCAGCACAGACCCGGCACAGTACGAAAACTTTGGGAATGCGCCTACTGCCATCGACTTTATCCGTGTCGATGTGAGCATCGACGGCGGCGCTTTTCAGCGCATCGCCCAATTCTCTCCGAGTGTCTTTGATTTTCCGTCCACACTCACTTTCGATGCGGATGGAAACAATTTGGGTGACTCGACGGTCAACCCGCTCACTGCGGCGTTTCAGGATTTCACTTTTGCGATCCCGACGGGAAACACAGTCGCTGTTAAAGTCACCCTGCACAGCAACGCAACTGGGGAATACATCGCGTTCGACGACATCCGCATCTTCGGTGAAAGCGCCGCTACGAACCCTCCCGTCATCGCTGGAGTGCCTGCACCAAATCTTATTTTCACAGAGGGTGGAGCAGCAGCAGCGCTCGCCCCGGCGTTGACCGTCACCGACACAGATAGCGCGAATCTCACCTCGGCTTCAGTCATCATCTCGCAGGCTCTCGCTTCCGGCGAAGACGTGCTCGCGGCAACTCCATCGGGAGCGCTACTGGCGGGGAATATCGCTTACACGGCAGCCACGGGAACACTGGCAATCACGGGAAGCGCCCCGATTGCAGACTATCAGGCAGTCCTCCGCAGCGTCACGTATCGGAACACGAATTTCGTCAATCCATCGACCTCCGTCCGCCGTGTGACGTTCCTCACGAGCGACGGGATTAACCCCAGCAACAGCCCGATTCGCGACATCAACGTCGTGGACAACATCGCCACCCAATCCATCCCCTTTGTGGAAAGCTTCGAGACCGAAGGACGCGGCACGCGCTACTCGGTGGACGGTGGATTCTCCAGCCCGCCATCGATGTTTGCACGCACGCAGCCCGGCGCTGTCGCAGGGCTCGACGGCACCTTTGCGTTCGGCGTGGAAAACGTGGACGATAACCCGGATTTCACGGAACTCGTCACATTTAATCTCAACGCAACGGCGCTCGCGAACATCACGGGCGAGTTGCGCGTCGCTGCGGGCGGCGGCGCTGTTTACGACAATAACGCGACCGTGCCGGATTTCCTGCGGGTCGAAGTGAGCGCTGATGGCGGCCCATTCCAAAACGTGCTCGCCTTTTACTCCGATGCTGCCGCGCAAGGAAACATGCGCCAGGACACAACTCCGAACGATGCCACAAACCTCGGCAACGGCACACTGCTCACGGGTGCGCTGCAAACGTTCACGTTTAACCTTCCTTCGGCGAACACGCTGACCGTGCGCATCCGTGCGTTCACCAACATTGTCGGCGAGAATATTCTCTTTGATCGACTTGCCGTGCAGGGCACACCGCTCAGCGCTCCCACAATCGTATCCGCCACGCAATCCGGTGTCACAACCAACAGCGCGACGCTCGGCGGCAACGTGACTGCCGATGGCGGTACTGCGATTCTAGGCCGGGGCGTGGTCCTGGCAAAAACTTCCGACGATTCCACGCCGACGATCGGCGAGCCAAATGTGACCGACATCCCTAACGGCACAAACAGCACCGGAGTCTTCACGATTAACGCGATGGGCCTCATGCCGGGAACTCCCTACACGTTCGCCGCGTATGCGACAAATAGCGTGGGAACGAGCTACACGAGCGTCGGCACATTTACCACCAGCGCGCTACCGCCGACTGTGACAGCGATTTCTCCGTCCAGCGGCACCACGCTGGGCGGCACGAATGTCACCATCACGGGCACCGACTTTACCGGCGCGACAGCAGTCGCGATTGGGGGCACAGCGGCGACCATCGGGACGATTTCGCCCACGGAAATCACGGCCACCACGGGCGCTCACGGAGCGGGCGTAGTGGATGTCGCAGTGACCACGCCGGGCGGAACCGGGACCGGAACTGGTCTATTCACCTATGTCCTCGTTCCTACGGACCCGGTGCTCACGTTGCTGGCAAAAAAAGGCGGCTCAGTCCCCGGTGCCGGAGCCAATGGCATCCCGGCCGCCGCCCTATGGGTGAGCTTTGGTGCGCCTTCCATCAATGACGCAGGAAAAGGCACCGTGCTGGCGACTTTCAAAGACGGCACGGTGAGCACGACGGCGATTTTCGGCTTCGACGTCGCGGATTTGCCCGGAACGATGCGCATCGTGGCGAAAAAAGGCGGCGCTGCTCCGGGCATCACCAACGCGGTGATGAGCACCATCAAAGACCCGCTGCTTGCGCCGGATGGCTCCATCGCATGGCTCGCATCATTGTCCAACGCTCCAAAGACGACCGGCGCTGTGACGACCGCGGACAATTCGGTGATTTACCTCGATTCAGATGGCGCTGGCCCCGGCACGGCAACCATTGTCGCCCGCAAAGGCGCGGTCGCAACGGGCGCGGCGGCAGCGGCGGTCATTCCGCCGGGCGTCGATCCCCTGCCGGAGTGGGGCTCTTTCATCTCCGTGGCAATGGACTCCACATGTGTGGCCTTTACCGCGACGCTGGCGAGCAAGACGACCGGCCTCACCGGCGCACCCGGCCCCGGCGGCGTGACGAAACTGGATGATTCCGGCGTGTGGGTATTTGACCGCACCACTTCCACGACGACCCTCGCACTCCGCGAAGGGGGTCCGCTGCTCGGCTCCACGATCAAGACCATCAATGCGCTGGTCGCACGGCCCGGTTCGCCGGGACAAGGGAATGGAGTCGCCCACAATGGGACGGATTATCTGATGTGCCGCGTGACGCTGGCGGACAAACGACTGGCGAATGGTTACATCAATCGCAGCGGAACCAGCGGCTTCCCGTATGTAACGGGCGGCTCAGTGCCTGACTACGGTGCGGGTGCGCTGTGGCAAAGCTTTGGAGTGCCCACCCAAAGCGGGGCGACCACCGCGATGGCGTTTCTCGGCACTGTGAAATCACTCACAGGCACGGCGACCGCGGCAAACAATGTCGCGATCTTCGCGGAGACCGACTCTTTTGAGCTGGGCCGCATAGTAGCCAAAGGCGACGGGACAGGAATCAGCGGCGGAATCTTCTCCGCACTCAAAGACCCGGTGAACGCAGCCAATCGCAGCGTGGCTTTCTTCGGCACGATGAAAACCAACACACCCGCCGGCATTGGCGCGACAAACAACGACGGCATCTGGCGCAGTGATGCGACCAACGGCCTCAGCCTCGTCGCCCGCGAAGGCGCACAACCGCCGGAAGCGCCCGCAGGCGCGCAATGGAAAAAATTCAGTTCGCTCGCCCTCCCCGAAGGCTCGCGCGGACCAATCTTCGTCGCCGCGATGCACAGCAAAACCGGCACCGTCTCGCCGGGCCCCGGCGGCATCACCACTTCCAACGACGTGGGACTTTGGGCGACCGACAGCCTCGGCTCGCCACGCCTCTTGCTGCAAGAAGGCGACGCACTCGGCACGAGTATCGTGAAGACATTCTCCGTGCTCTCCAGCGTTCCCGGAAGCCCCGCGCAGACGCGCAGCTTCAACGGCGGCGGCGGCGTGATCGTGAAAGCGACGGACACCCTCGGTGCGCAGCATCTCGTCCACATCGCGGTGCCATAGCGCCGGATAAACGAAACCGGACTCCCGGCTTCACCATTCAAACAGCCCCGTTCTCGCGAGAGAACGGGGCTTTTTTGTGAGGACGGGAAACGCGCCTCTCGAAGTCGCAATATCCTCGTTCTCTTACGGCTTGCGGAGATGCTATTTTTCCGGCATACACTCCCACACATGATTCGCACCTCGCTCGCAGCCGCAGCCGCTTTTCTAGTTAGCGCGGTTTCACCGCACGCCACCGAAACCGTCAAAACGCAGAAGAAGGCGGAGGTCAGGCCTGCGGTCGTCGCACCGGCCGTCGTCGAACCAAAAGCCCCGACTCCCGCAGGACGTATCACCTTCAGCCAGTGCAATGTCGAAGGTCCGTATATCGCGATGACTTTCGATGACGGCCCGCACGGCTCGCAGACCCCGCGGCTGTTGAAGATGCTGAAAGAGCGGAAGATTCACGCCACATTTTTCGTCGTAGGCCAATGCGTCGCGCAGTTCCCGGAAATCGCCAGGCAGATCGTGGCGGAAGGCCACGAAATCGCGAACCATTCGTGGAATCATCCGCTCCTTACCAAGTTGGCCGAGGGCGGAGTGCGTGAGCAATTGCAGAAGACGCACGATGTGGTGAAGCAGACGACCGGCGTGACGATGACCCTCATGCGCCCGCCGTTTGGAGGCTTCACAAAAAATCAGCAAAACTGGTCTTATGCCGAGTGGGGCTACAAGTGCATTTTGTGGGACGTGGACAGCCTCGACTGGCAGCACCGCAATCCGGCCAAGACCGAGTCCATCATTATGGCCAACACGCACTCAGGCTCGATTGTGCTTTGCCACGACATTCATAAAACCACGATCGACGCGATGGCTGCGACGCTCGACGGTCTCATCGCGAAGGGGTTTAAGTTCGTCACCACTTCCGAGCTCCTCGCCATGCACAAAGAAGCCCCGCCAAAGACGAAGGCCGTGAAAAGCCTGACGCCTGCGGAAGCCACCGGCGTCGCGACCACCATCGAGGAAATCGCAAAACCTGCTGCACGGTAGCGCATGCAGAAAAACGACCTCATTTTCGTCGCGGGACATCGCGGTCTCGCGGGCGGAGCCATCCACCGGGAACTCCAGCGCTGCGGATACACGAATCTCATCACCCGCCCGTCGAAAGAGCTGAACCTCCGCGACCGCGAAGCGACCCGTGCATTCTTCGAAAAAGAGCGCCCGCAAGCCGTGGTCGTCGCCGCTGCGAAAGTCGGCGGCATCAAGGCGAACAACGATTTCCCCGTGGAGTTTCTGCTGTGGAATTTGCAAATCCAAAACAACATCATCGAAGCTGCTGCGGACTTCGGCGTGGAGCGTCTGCTTTTCCTCGGGAGTTCCTGCATTTACCCGAAATTCGCGAAGCAACCCATCCCGGAAACCGAGTTGCTCGGCGGCTATCTGGAGCCCACGAACGAAGCCTACGCCATCGCGAAAATCGCAGGCATCAAGCTCTGCCAGGCTTATGCAAAGCAACACGGAAAGCGGTTCATCTCCGCCATGCCGACGAACCTTTACGGCCCCGGCGACAATTTCGATCTGAACAATTCGCACGTCCTTCCCGCGCTCATGCGCAAAGTCCATGAAGCAAAGCTGCGCAATGATTCCGAAGTCGTCGTGTGGGGCACCGGCACACCGCGCCGCGAGTTCCTCCACGTGGATGATCTCGCGAACGGCTGCCGTTTTCTGTTGGAAAATTACGATGGCATCGACCTCGTCAATGTCGGCTACGGCGACGACGTCACCATCCGCGAACTCGCCGAGACCATTTGCGAAGTCGTCGGCTTTGCCGGCGCACTGAAATTTGACACCACCAAGCCCGACGGCACCCCGCGCAAGCTGATGGACAGTTCGCGCCTCCGCGCCATGGGTTGGACGCCTTCAATCGCGCTCCGCGATGGCATCCGCTCGACCTACGAGTGGTATCTCCGGCAGCCCGCGTAGCCCTGCAGACTACGGACGATGAACGTCGCCAGAACAACGCGAGTGGCTTTTACAAAGCTCTGCGTCGTTCTTACGGCTCTGGCTGCGAGCATAAGTTTTGCGGAGGAACGCGCGCCTGTTTCGATTCCCCGATTGCTCGATCCGGCGACCCGTGCGGAGACGCTCCGGGATTTCCTGCTCCGTTCCGACAGCCGTGGAATGGGGGAAATATTTGCGGGAGAAAGCATTGAAGACTTCAAGAATCGCGGGCCAGACGAGGTTCAGCCCTTCCCGCTGGCCGGCCCGCCCGCTGGATACATCGTATCATTTGGTCGCTCTAGTCTGGAGCCAGATGGCGCCGCCGGGAAACAACGGGATTTGTTTTCCGCGGGGCGAATCTATACTGGGCACCCGCGCACACTTATGGTCACTGATTCGCGAGGTTTCAGAGGGGCTGTCGTCGTGCGTGCAGACGGGACTTGGGACGAATCGCTCATCAACGAATCGATATTAATGGCGATGTCGAAGGCGCTGTTTGCAGACTTCAACGCAGACGGAAAATGCGATGTGGCGAAGCAAGACTCCATGGGTTTCAAAATCGCGGCCGTGGAATGTGAATCCGATGTCCTCGAAGTCGCGCCGCTCGGCGAAGCGGAAAATCCCAGTTTGCGCGTCGAGTGGAATCTGCGGCGAAAGGGCGGAAACCCGGCAGAATGGTGGGGATGCTGGTTTGAGGATGCCGATGGCGACGGGGTGTTTGACGTAAACCTCGGGCCTCATCGCGCCGGAATCGCAAAAGCCGTCGTCACGCTCCGCTGGGACAAAGCGGCATCGACTTGGACCGCAACGGGACTCGGTCCGCCGAACGCATGCCGTGTGCAGTTCGGAAACGACGGAAATTGGAGTATGGATTTCGAGAAAGCGCTTGCTGCCGCAGCACTCCCTGCTCTTGCCGAACCGCCACCGACAGCAGATCCATCGGGCGTTCAGGATGGGATCTCCGCGGACGAATATTCGCGCCCGTGGAAATCCCGCTCTCTCGCCGGCCTCAGCCACAAAGCGTTGCTGGATGAAATGCAGGGAACGTCGAGTCCCCGCAACATAGCATTGGAAAGGATTCTGAGCGAGCGTTCTCTTCCGCCGCTGTGGTCAACCCCGCCGAGAAAACTTGCCACTGCGTTGATTCACGCACATCGCGAAGCACGCGCGGAGAGCTCGGTGTGGATCGGCTTCGATACCGGCGATGACGAGAAGCCGCCGGAGAAAGGCCTCCTGAGTTTTCTGGATGGACCGTCGGGCTGTTTTGCGCCGGGCGGTGCATATGTTACCGAAGTTTTTTGCGATGGGGAAAACTCGTTCATCTCGCGAAATATCAGTTTGTTTGATTGGGCAAATACTCCGCTGCTGCGTCGGCAGGGGGAATTCCGATTGCGCCGCGAAAGTCTCTCGGAGGCTCAGGCACGGCAGATTTTTGCGACCCTGTGGTGGTTGAGTCGCGCGACGCTGCTGAACCTGGACAGGTCTGGAGGCGGGCAGCTTGGAGGGAGCACATCGGACGGGTTTGCAACGCTTCGGCTCACGAATAATGGACACTCGGGCGAATGGAGCGCCCTTAGGGTCGATCGCGGATGGGGCCGACCTTTGCTCGGAGGGACCTGGGGGAATCCGAAAGGAAATGAAATCGTGGTGAACGTTGGGGCCTGGATGTTTGACGAATGGCTCCCTTCGCTCCTCGGCGTAGCGGAAACCAGAACGGAAGACTCCATCACAGCGGTACTGGGCGATTTTCTCGCCGGCCACGCCAGCTATGAGTCTGCCGACGGAGCGGCCATCGCAGCGGGGGAAAGCGGGACCATTGCACTCCGTCCGCTCTTGGAGAAAGTGGTCGCAACGCTTCCAAACCTGTCTCCAAACGAATCGCGCCTTCAGCAGATAGAAAGTGAAGAGAACGGTTGGGTGCTGGAGTTTGGGCGCGAAATGGCCGGGGATTTCGCCACCTATCAGCGAGACTGGGCGCGAAAGTTTCCGCTGGAGCCCGAAATCTTTCCAGCCGCTCCCGCCGTTCCCAGCATTCCAGGCCGTTTGGATACTCCCTCTGTTCCGGATACCGGACTTGGAAGAGAACCCCTCAAAGGCCCGGTTTTCTCCGCGCAGGAACTCTGGCTATTTGAGCCTTTGGACACGCTTCGGGCGGAGAAATCCCGCATCCATTCCACGGAGAAAAAGTCTGAGTCTGCGCTGCGATACCTTCGGCGAAATGCGGCTGAAGCGATTCGCAAGATCGATCTTTGGAACGATGCTGATGGGCTGGAAAAATGGGCGCTTGACTCCGACGAATTCGCGTTGCGTCGTCTGCTTGCGATTGCGCCAGCGCGGGCGGCGACGGTGATTCGGCAAGTTATCCCGACTGCGGGGAATTACGAAAGGGACGAATTGCGCGAAACGCTTCTTCTGCTTTGCGGCGATGGAAAAGTTCCTATCGGTTCGCCCGAGACTGCCCTTGCCGGTCAGCGTGCAGTTCGTGAAAGCGATCTCAGCGGGCTCGATTGGGATCCGCTCCACTCGGGGGCCTCGCACTGGCGGCTAACGGAGCAATGGATGCGGACGCTCGTGCCCCCGAGCGACCCGATGCGGTACTCCTGGCCCGCTTTGAATGCGAAACTGTTCACCCTCATTAAAAACGGCAACCCGAGCACCGAAACCTGCCGGGCGCTCGCCCGGCGCGGACCGCCTGGAGCGTGGAATGCGCTTGAGCGAAGCGGGAGCGTAGGTCTGATGCCTCTCGCCATACTCACATCGAGGCAACCGGTCTTTCAGAAAAAGATGCGCGCACGGCTTGGCGATGAACTGAAGGCCGCCAACTGGACGACTGACGATGCCAGTTTCGCCGCATGGCTTGCGGATATTCGAGACGTGGCTCCTGCTTTGGAAAAAGTGGCGACGTCTTCTGCCGAAGACGGCGAGGGCAGTTCGGCTCCCATCCGCCGCCACATGCCGCGCCGGATTCTTTCTCTTTGGCTGGAGCCGGACGCCGCGACCCGCGCGAAATTGTTACTCGCTTTCGCCATGGGAAATGCCTTCGACGCCGAGGGACTGCCGGAAGCTCAAAGACGCCTCTCAAGGCAGTTCAAGGATGCTTGGGGAAAGTGTAAAGCCGAGGGCAAAATGAACGTTCGGGAGTTCGTTGACTGGTGCGAGGCGCATCAGCGAATCCCGTCGGGAAAACTGGGATTTGTGAGGGGCTTACTCCCGAAGTGACCGGTGCCGTGTTCCCACTTGCGGCGGTGTCCTCCCGGTGGCAGACTTCGCGCCTATGAAACTCGTCGCATGGCTCGCAGGGGCGCTGGCTCAATTCGATGGAGCGGTCCCTCCGCCGAAACCGGACGCCACGCCGATTATCCTCGTTCACGGGATTTACTCCACTTCCGCCGACATGGTGCGTCTGGCGAATCATCTCCGGCGGGACGGTCATCCCGTATTCACGCCGACACTCGATCCGGCAAATGGGAATGCCACGATCGAAGCGCTCGCTGCACAACTCGCGGAGTACGCAGACCGCAAAATTCCGTCCGGAAAATTCGATTTGATTGGGTTCAGCATGGGCGGACTTGTCTCCCGCTATTATGTGCAGCGGCTTGGCGGCATCGACCGCGTAGGGCGCTTCGTCACGCTGGCCACGCCGCATCGCGGGACAGTGATGGCGCGGCTTTTTTCCGGAGCAGGCCACGCGCAGATGTGTCCTGGCAGCGCCTTTCTACGCGAACTTGATGGCGATGCGGATGTTTTGAAAAAGGTGGGCTTTACCAGCCTGTACACTCCGCTCGACACAATCATCGTTCCCGCGAGAAACAGCGAAATCCACGCGGCAAAAAATGTGCGCGTGTGGGGCACCATGCATCCTTCATTCGTGCTGGAGAAACGCTGCATCGAAGCCGTCGCTCAACTATTCCGATGAAAATCATCCTCCTCTGCCTCGTTGCAATCACCGCACTCGCTGAAGAAAAACCGTCGGCAGTAAAGACGCTCATTCCCTGGCTGCTGGACGCGGATGAAAAACTGGAAGGCATTCCGTTCGCCGAAGTAATTTCGACAACAAGCGGAAAGCGCGTCATTCCCATCGATCGCAAGGAGAAGGAAACCGTGCGCATCATCGCTGGCATCGGCAAAGCGTTGGATGCCGTGCTCGTAAAGATGAACGCCCCCGACAGCCCGATCAAAAAAAGCGGACGCGTGAACGAAATGAGCAGCCATTTTGAAGATGCACTGCGATCGGCACTCAACGGCGTCGAGGGCTTTTCCTGCGAAATACCGCCCACCGCCGCCGGAGCAAAACAGCGCAGCGGATATCCCGATTTGCGGCTCGTGGACAAGGCGACTGGACGCATCCTTTATCTCGACCCAAAGCTGTACGCCAAAGGCTCGCGGGGGAGTTCGCTGCGGACGTTCTATTTCACTCCGCGCCGCGAAACGAACAAGGTGAACGATGATGCGAATCACCTCATCGTGGCGTTTGAGCACGACAAAGGCACCTTCGCGCATTGGGAGCTCGTGGACCTTTCGAGTTTCAAGGTGAAGCTGAAAGCCGAATTCGAAGGCAGCAATCGCGACCTTTATCGCGACGAAGCCACCGTCGCGAAAAGCGTGGAGGCGAAATGATCGGAGCGCGAAGCTCCGAGCCTTCGCGGCCTTCGTAGTCACCATTTATGAAAGGCTACTTCATCACCGGCACGGACACAAATGTCGGCAAGACGCATGTCGCGGCGATGCTCATTCGCGCTTTGCGGCGCACCGGCGAGAATGCTGTCGGGTTCAAGCCGATTTGCTGCGGCGAGCGCACCGACGCCGAACTTCTCGCAGCCGCGAGCGGGATTTCCGTGAATGAAGTAAACCCCGTCTGGATGCGCCCGCCGGTCGCGCCCTACACCGCCGCGATCATCGAAGAGCGGATGATCGACCTCTCGCTCATTCGCGAATGTTTTGCGCGCCTCTCTTCTGCACACACGATGGTCGTCGAAGGTGCCGGCGGCTGGCTGGTGCCCGTAGAGCGCAACTATTCGATGGCGGACATGGCGGTGGAGTTTGGCCTGCCCGTTATCGTCGTCGTGTCGAATCGGCTCGGCTGCATCAATCACACGCTGCTAACCGTGCAAGCCATCCGCGCATCGGGCCTGCAATGCGCCGGGCTCATTTTGAATCACACGATCCAGACCGACGGAGATCCCGCTGTGGTGACGAACCGCTCAATCATAGAAGACATCATCGATGTGCCGATTCTCGCCGAAATCGAATACGGGCAGACGGAGGTGGAGTGGGCGGAAAAGTAATACCATCTTCCAAAAACAAAATGACTACGAAGGGCGCGAAGGACACGAAGATGACACGGAAATGATGCCCTTACCTTCGCGCCCTTCGCGCCCTTCGTAGTCACCCACTCGTCGGTCTGATTGTCTTTGCGAGATGGTATAAG
>JAYUSJ010000299.1:0-4203 GCA_043755735.1 Verrucomicrobiaceae bacterium
TGCTGGAGCAAATGCCGGGAACGCTCGATGTCGCCGAGCAATGCATAAGGAATGTGCATCGCTTGCATGTGATTGAGCCGGATCACGGCGGAACCAACGCCCTCGGTAGCCGCGCCCCGCTCATAGAGAGCTACAATCTCCTTAAGGTCTGCCGTCGGAACAGGACGACCGGCCCTTCGGCGGGCTTCCGAATAATTGAACGCGTTAGCCAGCAACGAGAGATCCGATTCTTCCTTGGTCAAGCTGCGAGGCAAAGGTTCATAGGTCTTCACTGCTTCCTCGTATTCACCTGCCGTCATGCAAAGTTGGCCCAATTCGGACCGCAATGAGTCCTCAATGCCAGAATCTGCGGTGTCCTTAATGGCTTTCAGCCGTGCTTGGCAAAGTGTAATCGCCTCAAGGTAGCGCTTCTTGACCTTCAGCAACCCCACTAACTCACCATACGCAGGCGAAAAGAATGGATCGACTTCGATGGCCTTTCGGAGGGCCCCTTCAACCTCGTCAATGCGACCAAATGCGCGGGAGACCTGTGCGACTTGGTAGTAGCACTCCGCTCGGTCAGGATATTCGCGCTTTAGAGCTTCAACGGCCTCTATCGCACGCTCGTCGTCAAGTTCCTCAATCGCTCGGCCAGCCTCCTTGATGAGGAAGTCGAGACCCCTGACGTCATACTCGGTGATCTTCTCGCGCAGCAAAGTGTATTCTTGAGCCAAGCGGGATCCAAAGCCACGCGCCGCAGCCAATGTCGGATTTCGGCGAGTGAGTTCCGGGACTTCTGGGTCGAGATCTTCCCAAATCACAATCTGCTCCTTCAACGGCACCCTTGGATCATAATGGATCTGGCAGTGTGGTTTGGTTCCTAGCTCCTTCTCAGCAAGATCAAGCCGCTTTTGAAGCAGGCCCGTCTTCTCCTTGGGCATCGGCGGTACGGGACTCGCAACCGTTAGGAGTTGCGGCGGTCGAGTATTCTCGGCCTTACTCACAGCCCTCGCGACGCCCGCAATGCCATGGATGTTCTGGTCGTTTAGGGCGTAGATCAACACCACCAACTGCGGCAGATGCAGCGTGCAGATTCCACCGACGTCCGTTAAACCTGTTCGGGAATCAATCAGGACGTAATCGGGTGAATAGGTTTTCTCGATGTCGGCCTTCCAATTCTCAATGAAGCGCTCCCCATCGTATTTGTCGTAAAGTTCTGTCCAGTTTATCCGAGCGCGGTCCCGGTTGTATTGCTGGTCTTTTTTCCCGCTTGGCATCAACCACAACTTCCCTCGGAGATGCGTCGATGGAGGCACGCATTCGCGCACAAAAGAACCGATAGGCGGCGCTTTTCCCGTCGCGAGATATTCGGCAACGTATTCCACGACCCCCGAATTTCCCTTGGCACATCCAAGTCCCTCGAAAGCGTCCAATCCCGGCGCTTCTAGATCGAAATCAATCAGCAATACCCGCCGCCCTTCTTTGGCGAGCATGGCAGCTACGTTCGCGAGAGCCATCGTGCGGCCAACGCCGCCTTTGTAAGAATAGAAGGTGACCCAAAAAGTGTTCATTGCACGTTTGCGATTAGAAGTCCGCGTGCGGCATTGAACCGACGGATTGTCGGCTTCGGCATGGCTTCCGTCCGAGGTCCACTTGTCCGACCGCCGCTAGCCGGGAATCGGACCTGATATTCGGCTTCCCAGAAGCCGCCGAGTTGCACGGTGATTGTCTGGTTTGCGGTTTGTTCGACGCGCCGCCAGCGCCGGTCCCTGATCCACTCATAGACTGCCGGGTGCGCCATCATAGCACGCAAAAAGTAACCCATCGAGCGACTCACGCGTTGTGTGCCGCGCGCCCACCGATGTAGGGTTTTTCCGCCCATACCGAGTGCTTCCGCCGCCTCGGTCTGGTCAATCTGGAACTGCTCCAGAAATGAGCGGACCGCAGCAGCCGGCAGCGTGTCCTGATGTTGCTCGACAGCCGTCTCGATTCGACGCGACGACTCAGGCGGGATTGTGTCCTCGCCGCACTTGTCGCAGCGGAGGATGAGAAGTTTCGGCACGGTCAGGGTTTCGCCTTCGGGGAGATCGAGGCGATAGTCCTCGATCACCTCTTGGTAGTGGCCCTCGCCGCAGGCGAAGCAGGTTTCTGGATGATTGCTCATGGTCAAAAATTGTGTTGGTCTATCTCGGAAGCGGTGGATACCCCGTGCTGTGCTCCTTCACTTGCAGCCAAGCCCTGCTCAGGTTCACCTGCACTCGATTGTCTTGCAGTTTCACTTCGAAATAGACGGTGTTGGAGTCCTCCGGGGCCAGCAGCAGGCTCCCGTGGTAGCCCTGTCCGCCGGTCGGATAGACCTTGATGTGTATTTTGCAGTTTTCATCGATGTGTTGGATCAGCGCGTCGATAAGGACGACTCGCGAAAGGCCCCAAAGGACAATGTTCCTTTGGGTGATCCCGCTGAGATGGACATCGTCATCAAGGCACGCATGTTTGATTTGTTGGACCACGTTCGGGCCCGCTAGGCGTTCAGGTCCGTTCATGGTCAGTGCTGATTGATACTCGGCTGAATTATGCAGCAGGTCAAGTGCTGATTGATACTTTTTCTTCCGCCACACTCAACTTCAGCAGCTTCGGCAGCAGCGTGTCGCGCAGGGTTGCGAGGGTGCAGGATTGGTGGATAGTTGGAGTTCATGGTTTTGTCGGCATCACATCTGGATACGGCCCGAGGAAGCGCTCGCCGTCGAAGTGGATCATGTGGTCGGGGTCTTCGGCGATCCAGACTTCGGATTCCCAGGCGATGTGCGAGACAAAGGTCTGCATGGTGCGACGGGTCTCGAAGGCGGTGACGAACACGAGATGCGCTTTGGAACCGGCGAACAAGTCTTGGAGTTCCTTGCGACATTTTTCATCCACCGGGCTGGCTTTGATCACGGCTTCGATGAGGAAGAGCCGGTTCTTGGCTTTGTGGTGGAAGATGACATCGGGAAGCTTGGCGGCGGAATCCAAGGTGACACCGAGCGCGGCTAAGGCTTTTGAATGGAGATGGACAACCTTTCGCTTGGGGTCGCGGATGCCGAGGATTGCCGCACCGGGCGACCATCGGGCGCAGAACACCTCGATGATGGCTTTGACTAGCAGCCCCCAACGATCTCTTGGAGTGCTGCGGGTGGCGCGTGTCAGCGGACCGAACATGGAAGCCATGAACTCAGCCACAGGCGTCGCGGTGAGGAACTGTCCGAGTTCCTCCTGGTGACTTCTGTGGTTTTCGATGGCGGCGAGTTTCAGGCTCCGCAGAGTGGCTATGCTTTGTAACGATGTGCAACCGCGCGGGGCGGTGGCCTCGACGCCGAGGTTGGCGGTGCTGTTGTCTTTTGTGAGCTTCACTTTCGGAGGCATTGGGAAGGGTCTAGGGTTGCCGCATTGCGATGGCAAGGGCGACGTTGGTTTTGGCCCGGCTCGCGCAGACAAGGGGGGGGGATGGCAATCGCCTTTGCGCTTCACTCGCGCGGGGCGTTTCTCGTGGGAGTGGGTCGGCGCGCCATCCAATTCCATTTACTTTCTGCGGCGGCGCAGTCCTCCGAGGGCACCGAGGCCGCCGAGCAGGAGAGCGGCGCTGCCGGGCTCCGGGACGGCCATCAGGACGACACCGTTGCCACCCGTGAATGCGGAACTGCCGGAGTCGGCAAAGTAGCTCACAAAGAAGTCCTGCCTGCCGCTTGCGAAGACGTGTCCGCCGTCAGGGACAGTGATATAGCGAATCATCGGCTAGAGCGGGCCACGGTGGGAGCTCCCAAGATCAGTTCAAGCGAATGATGGCTCCCGGAAAGTGTTCGTCTTTTCCGGGTTTGAGCCCCCGCTGCTTTACTTCATCCGGTCGAAATTCCGCTGAAGAATCTGCCAGTCGGGAACGCCCGCGAGCTTCGCACGGCTGTCGGTGATCAGCTTCGCTTCGTTCGCGTTCTTTGTCGCGCGGTCCACTTTGTAGAAGGTGCCGAACACTCCGGGCCATGGGGCGTCACAGAGTTTGTAGGCGGCGTATTCGTCCGTCACGTCGTGCTCAGCCGGAATCTCGGTGAAAGTGCCGCCTTTGCGTGGGATAGCGGCGTCGAACGCGCCTGGAAAGAACTCGATGCACTCGCTGAGGCATTCGATAAACGAGAAGCCGTCGTGGTCCATCGCTGCTTCCATGAGCTTGAGCAGGTGGGGCAGGTTCGTGGCGGT
>JAYUSJ010000300.1:0-13452 GCA_043755735.1 Verrucomicrobiaceae bacterium
GGCGGCGAAATCCGGGCATGGCGCTGTGCGAGCGGGCAAGAATCAATCCGGCGGTGCGCTGACTGTGGATGGCAAAGTTTACGAAAAGGGAATCGGCACTCATGCGCCGTCGATGATCGAGTTCGACCTGCCGGAAGGTGCGGTGCGATTCAGCGTGCGGGTGGGAATCGACGACGGCGGCATTGAGCGGGCAGGAAAACCGAGTGATGCAGCGATGCGCTTTTCGGTGTTTGGTGAACGGCAGTTGGCGGTGAAGGCATCCCAGCCTGTGGCTGATGGGCCGCCGCTGGTGCCAGTGGATCTGTTCACGGTGCCGGAAGGTCTGGAAGTCACCGTTTGGGCGACTTCGCCGATGCTGCTGAATCCTGTGAACATGGATTTTGATGAACGCGGTCGGCTTTGGGTTTCCGAGGGCGTGAACTATCGCGGCAAAGGCGGGCGGCGTCCCGAAGGAGATCGGATCGTCATTTTGGAAGACACAAAAGGCGAAGGCAGAGCCGATACGGCGACCGTTTTTGTGCAGGAGAAAGAGCTCGCCTCGCCCTTGGGTGTCGGCGTTTTCGGAGACAAGGTCGTCGTGTCGCAACCGCCGGATATGATCGTCTATACGGACGTGAATCGCGACGGGAAATTCGACCCGGCGGTGGACAAGCGGGAGGTTTTGCTCACGGGATTTGGCGGGCGCCAGCATGACCACAGTTTGCACAGCGTCACGGCGGGGCCGGATGGACTGTGGTATTGGAATCAAGGCAACACGGGCGCGAAGTTCACGGACAAGAGCGGTAAGAATTTCTACATGGGCAGTCCGTACATGATGTCGGAAATCGCCGGCCAAAAGAGCGACGACGGGCATGTTTGGATCGGCGGATTTTCCGCGAAGATGAATCCGGATGGAACGAATGTGCGCATCATCGGGCACAACTACCGGAACAGCTACGAGCAGACGATGACTTCGCTCGGCGACTTGTTTCAGAGCGATAACGATGACCCGCCAGCGTGCCGGGTTTCACCCGTTCTCGAGGGCGGCAATGCGGGATTCGCTTCCGCAGACGGCAAGCGTTCGTGGGGCGCGGACAAGCGTCCCGGCCAGGATACGCCGACCGCGGAATGGCGGCAGGAAGATCCCGGCACGATGCCCGCAGGCGATGTGTATGGCGGCGGCTCGCCGACCGGCGTGGCCTTTTATGAAAACGGCGCGATGGGCGAAAAATGGCCCGGACTTTTGCTCGCGTGCGAGGCTGGAAAGAACGTGATCTTTGGCTACCTGCCAAAGCCCGACGGCGCTGGATGGAAGATGGAGCGCTTCGACTTCATCACTTCAAACAAGGAGAAGGAATTCGCCGGATCGGACTTTCTCGGCGGCAAGGCGAACGGGGAACTGAAAACGAAGTTTCGTCCGAGCGATGTGTGTGTCGGACCGGATGGCGCGATCTACGTCGCAGATTGGTTCGATGCGCGTGTAGGCGGACATGGAACGATGGATGACGGGATGACGGGAACGATTTACCGCATTGCGCCGAAAGGCTTCAAATCGGTGGTGCCGAAGCTCGATCTTTCCACAACGGAAGGACAGATCGCGGCGCTCCGCAGTCCTGCACCGAACGTGCGCTACAGCGGGTTCGTGGCGCTCCGTGCGCAGGGTAAAAGCGCAGCGCCCGCAGTGGCCGCGCTGCTGAAAGACCCGAACCCTTACATCGCGGCCCGGGCAATTTGGCTGCTCGCGCAAATGGGCGACATGGCGAACGTCGGACGACTGCTTGCTTCCGGCAACGAAACGGAGCAACTCGTCGCATTCCGCGCAATTCGCGCTGCGACGGGCAAGGCACCGGTCGTCTTGGGCAATCCGTCTGCCGCCATTCGTCGCGAAATCGCGCTCTCTTTGCGTGATGAACCCGCCGCGAATGCGGTCCCTCAACTCGTGGAGATTGCGAAGCAGTTTGATGGTAAAGACCGTGCGTATCTGGAAGCATTCGGCCTCGGCAGCGAGGGCAAGGAGGCGGAGGTGTACGCCGCCATCTCAAAGCTGCTCGGCGGTGCCGCGGAGAAGTGGAGCGACTCGTTTGCCTGGCTCGCCTGGCGCTTGCACCCTCCGGCGGCCGCGTCCGATTTCAAGGCGCGCGCCCTTTCCAAAAACCTCAGCGACGAACAGCGCAAGCTGATGCTCACCGCGCTGGCGTTCACGGATTCCCGCGAGGCGGCGGGCGGGATGATTGCGCTGGCGAACACAAAGGATTTCCCGATGCGCGACCTCGCCCAATGGTGGCTGATGAACCGCAAAGGCAATCTGTGGAAAGCATATGATGTGGACGGAGCCATGAAGGCGCTCGGTCTGTACGACCCGGAGAAAGTGAAACTCGTCTCCATCGAACTGCCGCCGGAGATTTCAGGCGCGCCCAAGCTTCCGCCGGTCGCCGATATCGCGAAAATCTCCGGCGACGCCAAGCGCGGCGAAGCAGCAATCGCGTCATGTTACGCGTGCCATCGTGTGGGCAAGTCAGGCGTCGATTTCGGCCCGGACCTCTCGACCTTTGGGAAGCAGCAACCCGCAGACGTGATCATCAATGCAATCGCAAATCCATCCGCTGAAATTTCGCACGGATACGAGGGCAGCGAGGTGAAGACGAAGGACGGCGTCACCATTCATGGAATCATCCTCGCCGACGGCGATCCGCTGATGATCAAGAGCACCGGTGCGCAAATCCAGACGGTTCCACGGGCGCGGATCGAAAGCGTAAAGCCGCTGGGTAAATCGCTGATGTTCCAAGCTTCCCAGCTTGGACTCACTGCCGAAAGCATAGCGGATATTGTCGCGTATCTGAAATCGTTGTAGCGGCGTTCAAAATAGAACTTTGTCACTGCGTGGAGAACCGACTACTTCCGTGCCCATGCGACCTATTCACATCATCGATTCTCATACGGGCGGCGAACCAACACGCGTCGTCCTCGAAGGTGGGCCGGATCTCGGCGGCGGTAGTGTGGCGGAGCGTGCAGCAAGGTTTGCAGCGGAGTGGGACCACTATCGCACTGCCATCGTCTGTGAGCCCCGTGGGAACGACGTGCTTGTCGGGGCGTTGCTCGTCCCGCCCGTTGACCCTGCTTGTTGTGCGGGAGTGATCTTTTTCAACAACGTCGGGCTGCTCGGGATGTGCGGGCATGGAACGATCGGATTGGTCGCGACACTCGCGCATCTCGGGAGAATCGGCGAGGGCACGCATCGCATCGAGACGGTCGTGGGCGAAGTGACGGCGACGATCCACGGCGACAAAACGATCAGCGTGGCGAATGTGCCGAGTTATCGTCACGCAAAAGCGGTGGAGGTGGATGTTCCGGGCTTTGGGAAGGTGACGGGCGACGTGGCTTGGGCGGGGAACTGGTTTTTTCTTGTGGGCGATCATGGCGAGAATCTGGCGCTTTCGGGGGCGGACCGACTCACCGACATCGCGTGGCGCATTCGCACCGCAGTGAATGCGCACGGCTTTCCGGAAGTGGACCACGTCGAACTCTTCGGGCCCGCTGCGTGCGGCGGGGATTCACGCAATTTCGTCCTGTGTCCCGGCAAAGCCTACGATCGCTCGCCGTGCGGCACTGGCACAAGCGCGAAGGTCGCGTGCCTCGCCGCCGACGGGAAGCTGAAGGCGGGCGACGTGTGGACGCAGGAAAGCATCATCGGGAGCAAATTCAGCGCGCACTTCGAGTGGGTCGATGAAGCAAAAGGAATCATCCGCCCGACAATTTCCGGGACGGCCTACGTTTGCGCGGAAGCGACACTCATTCTCGATGAGCGTGATCCGTTTTGCTGGGGCATACGGTGACTCAAACGTTTCCTGTGCAAACAAGCTCGACGACCACTTCCACTTCCGCAGTTTGTGGGAACATGTCGAGCGGCGTGACGCTCTTGATCTGGTAGGTCGGGACAAGCGCTGCGAGGTCGCGTGCAAGTGTGGCGGGGTTGCACGAGACGTAAATGATGCTCGCCGGCGACGAGGCGAGAATGTGTTCGGTTACCGTCGAGTCGAGGCCGGTCGCGGGCGGATCGAGCAGTAGCGTGGTCGTCGCGGGAGTGGCTGGCGCGAGCACGGTGGATAGATGTTCAGCGACATCACCGGCGATAAAGCGTTCGTTGGGCGCGGCGGTGCGGGTGGCGTTCTCCACGGCAAAGACGCTCTGCTCGATCCCGACTACGCTCTTAAACTTCGGCGCGAGTCGGTGGGCGAAAAAGCCGCCGCCGCAGTAGGCATCGACGAGCAAGTCGTGATTGGCAGGCACCAGGGCTTCCACCAAAGCGAGCATCACTGCGGCGACTTCGTCATTGGTCTGCTCGAAGAACCGGCCGCGTTCTGCTGTGGCGACGAGTGTGTAGTCACCATCCTTGGGGCCGGCGCGGCGGAGGTCGTGCAGGGTTTCGTTGACGCCGGGTTTTGCGATTTCGCAGCGGCTGATGGGGACAAGTTCATGCGATGCGTGGGCAAAAAAACCGACCTGTCGCTGCTCGACGTGGACGCGAATGCGGTTGCGGTAGGCGTAAGGATCCGGCGCGGGAACGATTGGGCGCATCGGGACATCTTCGAGGCGTCCGACTCGACGGAGGGTCTGCTCGACCTGTCGATGCTTGAGAATGAGCTGCGCGGGATACGCAATGTGCTGGTAAGCGCAGCCACCGCAGTGACCGAAGTAAGTGCATTTTGGCTCAACGCGATCGGGCGAAGGGGTGATGATTTCGAGGGCATCTGCCTCGGCAAACTTCTTCTTCTCGTTGGTGACGCGCACGAGAGCGACGTCGCCGGGAGCGGTGAACGGGATGAAAAAGACTTTGCCCTCGTGGCGGGCGACGCCTTTGCCGCCAGAGGCGACGTCGGAGATGGTGACGGTGGCTGTTTTTTTCATGAGTAGTAGAGAGAAAAAGAGGCTTCCGTCCCGGCGGGACGGAAGCCTCTGAAATTTGGAAACCTATCGGTTGACTACCAGGCTACGTAAGACGAGGTCGTGTAGTTGTTGCGGCTGTTCCAGCCGAGCTCCGGCGGGAATTCTTCGAAGCCGCCGTGAATCCACGGGATGTTCGACTTGTAAGGCGGGCGGTAGGAAAGTTTGACGGTTGGGAAAGGGAACGTGAAGATCTCGTATGCACCGGCACCCATGCGCTGGAAGGTGCGACCGACGCCGCGGAACAGGCCGTAGCTCCACTCGGCTGCGTTTCCGTTGCGATTGTTGGATTGGACGATGGACGTCAGAATCTCCGTGCTCCCAAATGCGATGTTGGCGAAGCCACGTGCGAGTTTGCGCGTAGGACCGTAGTCGTTCATCGGTGGGTCCTGGATATCCGCAAGTGCGGTTCCGGCGAGTGCGGCTACGATGCTCAGGCTGAGGAAGCTTTTGTTCATATTGGTATTTTGGTGAGTGAAAGACCAAAAAACAGAATCCGGGGCGGTTGGCAACCGGGTTTTTCTTAATAAGCCGAGAGAATTGCAGAAGCGGGCGATACCGGGCAGGTTTCCCGGCATGACATCCATGCAGATCGGCTTTATCGCGTTCACTTTTCTCTCCCCGGTGGGGCTGTGGATGCTGAGCCGCAAGGTGCGCTCTCCCCGGCTGGCGCGGGGGATCAGCTACACGTTTGCGGGGATGCTGCTGGTGGCGTATCTGCTAAACCTCGTATGGCTGGGGCAAAACGGGATGCTCAGCCCGCGTTACATGCTGCCCATGCAATTGTGCGATTGGGCGGCGTTTGCGACGCTGGCTGCGCTGATCAAAAGGCGGGCGATGGCGTTTGAGCTCGCCTACTTTTGGGGGATCGCGGGGACGATGCAGGCGCTCTTCACGCCCGCTGTGACGATCGACATGGATTTGCGGACGTGGTGCTTTTTCTTCATCCATTCGGTGATTCCCGCCGGGGTTTTCTGGCTGATGTTTGAGTTTGGGATGCGGCCCCGGCCTGGCGCGCAATGGCGGGTGTTGGCGTGGTCCGAGGTGTATCTCGTTTGCGCACTGCTGGCGAATCAGGCCACGGGGGCAAACTTCGGGTTCCTTGCGAATCGACCGGAGCAAAAGACGATGCTCGATTTATTCCCTGATCCTCATTGGCTCTATGTCCTGTGCATCAACGCGGTCGCCGTCGTCTTTTTCCTCGTGCTGGATCTGCCGTGGATGTTCCGGCGGCGGACTGGAAAAGAGCCTACTTCTTCTTCAGTTCAATAATGCGCCCCGGCATCCAGCCGACGCCGTCCCGCATATTCGTCGGGCGCGTGTAGTCCAATATCCAAACCGTGCCGGGGCCGGTTTGTATTGCGTCGATAGGGCGGCCGAGCGGTGCAAGGATTCTGGTCGTCTTCGCGGTCCACGGACCATCTGCGGTCCGGGTGAGTTTCATCGCGAGAACGTCGAAGCCGGAATCCGCTAGGGCGGTTTTGGATTCGGCCAGAAGATTGCCGTATCGCGTGACGAGAAACGCGTTGCGAAGGGGCTCCGGGAAATCTTCGCCGCACCAAATCGTGCCTGCGGGAGAACTGTGCGCATCAAACGTGGAGAGGCCCGCGCCGCCATCGGGGCCGAGGTTCTTCACAGGCATCGCAAAGACGAACCCGGTGGGAACTTCGGGCGTGTGCGGGTAGGGTTTGGGTACCAGGGGCCAGTCGCTGAATTGATAGGGGAATCCGTAGTGCCTGCCCGGGATAATGTGATCCATTTCCTCCGGTGCGTTTGCGTCGGGGCCGTTGGTGACGGTGAACAGATTGCCGCCAGCGTCCCAGGCAAAGCCGTACGGGTTCCGGATTCCTCGCGCGAGGATCTCGGGTTTTGGCTCCGCTGCGGCCGGGTCGAAACGCCAGATCGCCGCAGTCGTTTCGACTTCACCGACCGGCGAGTCGGGGTGATTCGGGGGCTTCTCTCCGCCATCCGTCCGCGAGCCACTGGAGACGTAGAGGAGTCCATCCGGGCCGAACGCCAAATGCGACACCCCGTGATTGAATCCGCCGCCGTGCGGATACGTCGTGCGGAACCATGCCTCGGGTTTTCCGGGCCGCCCGTCCGGCCCGACGGGCGGTGTGCGCCAGATGCACACTTCGTTTAAAGAGAACGTGCCTTCGCGCTTCAGTTCTTGATTCGAAGTCAGCCACAAGCGCCCGTCCGGCCCGCTCGTGAGCCCCATCGTCTGCACGCTGCGTGCCGGGTCGAGGTAATCCCGCGCAGTGAGCACGGGTTCCATCGCGGCTGTTTTCGGGTCGAGTAGGAAGACCGTGCCCTTTTGAGTGAGCACCCAGACGCGACCGCCGCGCGTCGTCATGCGAACGCCGAACTCGCCTTCCGGCATTCGCGCCACCTCGCGGAGATCATAGCCCGCAGGTGCTTCGGGCAGCGGTGCGAATTCCATCGCAGCAAAGAGTTTTGCGACCGTGGGGAATTTTGTTCTGGCCCGGACCTTCGCGATTTCCTGTGCGGTGAAAGGCGGGAGTTTGTTTCCCCATGCGGTCCCGACGTAGTTCAGCACATCCGCCACCGACTCGTCCTCCAGCGCTTGCGCCGGCATCTGCCCGTTGAAAACGACGCCGTTCACGGTGATGGGTCCAGCCATTCCTTCGCACAGGGCCTTGATGCTTCGTTCGCGCTCCTTTGTCAAAAAGTCCGAGCCCGCAAGCGGAGGAAAAACGCCGGGTACGCCCATGCCCCCGGGCTGATGGCAAACCTGGCAGCGCTGCTGGTATATCTGCTCTCCTTTCGCCGTATCACCGTTTGTGTGCACGGGTGGAACCGCGAGAAATGCAAGGATGACAGGAAAGAGAAATGGCCGGCTGGACATGCGTGAGTTGTGACCGTTTTCCGCGCCCGAGGAAGTCGGAAATTTGCGGACGGCGCGAATGACAAATGATGAAGCGCGGGCGAGTTCGTCGTTCCTCCGTACGCTTCACGCTGGAGTTTCAGTGCCTCTTTCCCCCACGCTGGGTGGCATGTCAGAAATCATCGTCGGTATCGACCTCGGCACCACCAATTCGCTCATCGGAGCGATGGAGGCCGGGTTTCCAATTTTACTCGCAGACGCGGATGGCGAGCGCCTCGTTCCGTCCGTCGTCCATTTCCCAAAAAGCGGCGCGCCGATTGTCGGTCGCGCTGCGCAGAGGATGCGCGCGATGGACCCGGCAGATACGGTATATTCCGTGAAGCGCTTTATGGGCCGCCGCATCGGCGACGAAGCGGACGATGTCGCGTACCGCCTCGCAGGAAAGCCCGGCGAGCCCGCACGCATATCAGTCCGCGACCGCGAACTCCCGCCGGAGGAAATTGCCGCGCTCATTCTCGCTGCGCTTAAAGCCGAGGCTGAACGCATTCTTGCTCAGCCCATCACACGCGCAGTCGTAACGGTCCCCGCATATTTCAACGATGCGCAGCGCAGCGCGACGAAAAAAGCGGGCGAACTTGCAGGGCTGACCGTCGAGCGCATCGTCAACGAACCCACAGCGGCCGCGCTCGCTTACGGACTGGATCGCTTGAAGGATCGCAGCAAAATCGCGGTGTATGATTTTGGCGGCGGGACATTTGATATCTCGATCCTGGAGCTCAATCAGGGCGTGTTCCAAGTCCTCGCCACCAACGGAAACACGCGACTTGGTGGAGACGACATCGACTCCGCGATCATCGCACACCTCGCAGAACTTGCCGGCGTCGAGCCCGGTCCACGACTCCGCGAAGTCGCCATCGCCGCAAAGCATGCGCTCTCTTTTGCCGACGAAACGCGCGTCGAACTTCCGTTCCTCGAAGGCGGACGCAGCTTTTCCCACACGCTCACGCGGGCCGGGTTGGAGACGCTCGCGCGGCCCGTCGTCGAGCGCACGCGCCAGCATTGCTTGCGCGCATTTGCCGACGCGCAACTCGCTCCCGGCGATCTTGATGACGTGATCCTCGTCGGCGGGCAGACTCGGATGCCGCTCATTCGCGAATTCGTCCGCGCGATTTTCCAGCGCGAGCCCAACGTCTCGCAAAACCCCGACGAAGCCGTGGCTCTCGGCGCGACCATCCAGGCCGGAATTCTCAGCGGCGCGGTGCAGAATGTGGTCTTGCTCGATGTGACTCCCCTCTCCCTCGGCATCGAGACATTCGGCGGCCTGATGAACGTGATCATCCCGCGCAACTCCACCATCCCCGTCAAACGTGGCGAGCTGTTCACCAACGCCGTTTCCGGCCAGCGGTCCATGCTCATCCGCGTCCTGCAGGGTGAGCGCGAGATGGCAAAGGACAATTGGGAGCTAGGAAAATTCGACCTCCCTTTCGAGCCCGCACCGAAAAACCAGGCGCGCGTCGGCGTGCAATTCGAGATCGACGCCAACGGAATCCTTCACGTCCTCGCCCGTGATACGAAGACGGGCGCGGAGCAAGTCATCCAGATGACGAGCGCCGTGGATGTGAGCGATGAGGCCGTGGAAAAGATGCTCGAAGATTCGCTGGAGCACGCATTTGAGGACATGAACGACCGCGTATTTACCGAGGCCAGCCTCAAAGCCGCGGAGTTGCTCCCCGCAGTTCGCATGGCTCTCGCCCAAGTCGGCAGCGCCCTTCCGGAGGCCGACCGCACCGAGATCACCCGCTGCGCTGCTGAAGTGGAGACCGCTCTCGCCGCGGGAGGAGCACCCGGTTTAAAAAAAGCCGTGGCCAGCCTCGACGCCGCCACCCAGCATCTCGCGGCGATCCTCGTGGAGCAGGCGATGCGCGGTTCAGCAAAGTAGTTTGGGACGAGCGTCGGGCATCCGCTGTGCTCTAGCCACCGCGTCACATGTCCAAATCTGCCCAAATTATTTCCATGAAAAAAAACGCTCTCGCGCGCCCTCATCCTAGTATCGAAGCCCTTGAAGGCCGCATCGCACCAGCAGTTTTGGTCGCAGGCGGCAATCTGCTCGGCGGCGCGGGCAATCCCACTTCCGGCGATTACGCAGTCGGCGAAAACTCATTCGCAGCCGTCAAAGTTCTCACCGGTCAGGCCATTGTTTGGTTCGACGACGCCATCTTCGGCATCTCGGTAGGCCCAAACACGACACTAGAAATCAACGGCAGCGTATTCGGCGACATCGTCGCAAATCTCGGCGCGGACGGACGACTCTCTGATAGCGACGGCAATCCCGCGAACGGATTGGACGGCAATGTCCTGCTGCCGAACGCCATCAAGGGCATCAAAATCAAGCCGATCGGCGGAGACGATGGCAGCGTCCGTAATATCGTCACCGGCGGCAGCATCAGTGGGCTGAACATCGCAGGTGGCGTGGCCGGCATTTACGCTGGCGACGGCGTTTATCATCCGTCGTCCGACATCGGCAGCACCGGATCATACAGCTTCTTCGTCCCGATGGATGTCGATCCGATTCAGCCCGGTCCGCAGTTCGGATTCACGCTGGATAAATCCAGCGCGCTGATGACGCCCGGCGCGGGAATCATCACGGCGAGCATAGGCGAAGCGCTCGAACTCCAGGTCATCTCCGGAAGCGGCAACCCTACGAACGCACCTTTCCCAAATACCGCAGGCCCTGCCGGCGGCAACATCGACGGGCTCACGATTTTCAAAGCCTCCGTTCTTTCGACCACTTCGACCACCCCGAGCTACTCAATCATCGCGGGAGACGGAGCGACCGGCAAAACAGGCGGCGCAGGCGGGAGCATCACAAAGCTCACCGAGAAATCTGCCAGCGGGCTGATCTCGCTCGTCGCAGGAAAGGGCGGGGACGGGCTCGCGGGCGCAGGCGGCGCGGGTGGAGCGATCAAGCTTCTGGACGTTTCGAGCCTCAGCGGAGCATACACGCTGCGAGCCGGAAATGGCGGCGCGGGCACACCGGGCGGCGCAGGTGGCACCGTCGGCGTGGTGAACTACGCAACCGTGCTTCAGAACTCGAGCCTCATCGCAGCGACCGACTTCGATGGCGACGGCACGGATGAACTCGTGATCGTTGCAGCTTCATCGGGCGATTTTGTTGTGGCTCATTCGGAGGACGACGGGGCGACATTTGAACTCGTCGTTCAGTACTTCGACCTCACGACTGGAGCTCCGGTTTACGTCATTCCGGGAGCCGGACTCGTGTCGGACCTCGATATCGCGGGACCTCGGTCCATCATGATCACTTCACCGACTTCCGGATCGATTACGATCTACAATTCAATCGGAAGCGGAGACTTTGCGGACGCGGATGGAGAATTGGACACGGAGAGTTTCGCCTATTCCGTGGACGGTTTTAACGCGAAGTACACACAATTGGTCGGCGACCATTTGGTAGTCGCTGCCGTCAACAAAGGCAGGACCAACATCGCAAGTGTGCCGATTGGCGAGAATGCACCCCCGGCCACGGTTATTTTCAAATCCACATCCGAAGCCACTGCGATGACGTCCAGCGGATCGGGCGACACATTTGTCGGATTTCTCTCGGGCAATCTTGTCGGCGTCAGCGCCGCAGGCAGCGTCAGTTCGACCACTATTTCACTCGGCGGCGCCGTGAGCAGCCTGAGCGTCGGCGATGAGGGCTCAACGCTGGCAGCGCTGAGCAAGGATCGCATCCTGTCGGCGTTCAACATCTCCCTCGGAGCCAATCTCGCTGCGAGCACAACCGTGGATTTGACGACCACGGCCGGCTCCCTTCAGCAGATCAGTTTCATTAATGACAGGGATGCGCTGACGCTCGACAGCCTCGTCGTGAGCCGTCTCACAAGCACGGCGACTTACGATATTTACCAGCGCGCGACGCCGGGCTCTCCGTATGTCCTCGGCACGAGCCGGACTTCGGAGAGTGCGTTCAAACAATTTACCATCGCCGATGTTGCCGGCGGATCATTCGCAATCGCGGGACTCACAGCTTCGGCAAACCTTTTCGGATACTCGAAGGCTCTCAGCGCATTTACCGAATACACTCTGCCTTTCAACGGCAAACAGGTCACCATCTTCGCGGGAGACGGCGGTGCGGGAATCAATGCCGGCACACTGCTCGGCAATGCCGGCGCAGGCGGCTCGATCTCGGGCGTGAACATCGACGCGGTGAACATCAAACTCGTCGGCGGTAACGGCGGCAGCAGCGCAGGCGGAGCTGCAGGTGCGGGCGGGTCCATCACAAATCCGGCGACGATCACAACGCTTGCCGGCGCGACGGTGGCCCCCAAGTTCCTCGCACTGGAAACGCTCGAGATGACAGCGGGCAACGGCGGCAGCGCTTCGGGCGCGGCAGGCCCGAAGGCCTCGGGTGGGGCAGGCGGCGGTTACAGCGGGATCACTCTCGAACTGAAGGACGGGAACATACAACTGACTGCAGGCAACGGCGGTGACGGCAATGGCGGCGCGGGTGGCGCGGGTGGCGGATTCGCCGGACTGCGGGCAATCGGCAACGCAGCGGGAATCATCGCCACGGCCGGAAACGGCGGCAGCACAACCGGCCTCGGAGCCAAGGCTGGTGCCGGCGCGGGCTTTACGAACTTCAATTTCGCACTAACCAACGAAGAGGTTACGGAGGGCAACGAGCGCGCCTTTGACGTAAAGTTGACCGCCGGAAGCGGCGGATCATCTCCAGCAGGAATTGGCGGTGCCGGCGGCGGGTTCTCAGGCACGACACTCACGCTGGATGGTGCCGACCGCACCTACACGGGGATTGATGAAGACGGAAATCCTGTGCTCGACGCAGACCTCGATTCCTCGGTCATCGTTCAAATGCGCGCCGGTAACGGCGGCGACGGCGTGACGGGCGGAAAAGGCGGGGACATTGCAACCACGCGACTCTCCACGATTCACGATCAAATCATCAAAAACTTCGGCGTGTTTAAACACTACATTGCAGCGACACTCGAAGCGGGCAACGGCGGCGGCGGCGGCACTGGCGATGGCGGCGCGGGAGGCAGTATTAACTCATCAGTTTTCACCGGCGTGACGACTTACGACAAGGATTCATCACTCGATGGAAATACACCTCTCGTCGTCCGGGCCGGCAACGGCGGCACCGGCGGAAATAAAGGTGGAGCAGGCGGCGGCGTGTCTTCGCTCATCGCACAAAACGGACCTGCCAGCGGATCCGCCCGGCTCGATCGCACGCACCTCGACTCCGCTGAAATCTACGCGGGCAACGGCGGCGACGGCGGGAATAGCGATGGCGGAGCGGGAGGCATCGCGACCGGCCTCACCGTTGGCGTTCGCGAGTATCTTTTCACCACGGCCGGCAATGGAGGAAACGGCGGCGTCGCAGCCGGAGCCACGGCAAAAGGCGGCATTGGGGGATCGATTTCAAAGAGCACGCTCGCCATCGTGTATAGCCCAATCGGTTTTGCAGGGCTCATCTCTACAGCAGGTAACGGCGGTAGTGGCCGCGCTGCCGGCGGTGCAGGCGGCGGGCTCGCAACGCTCACGATTAACATCCCATTTGCGCCACTCGGAATCGGCGCAGTTCTCACTGCGGGCGACGGCGGAGCAGCAATCGGCACGGGCGGCCTGGGCGGCAAAGGCGGTGACGTCAT
>JAYUSJ010000301.1:0-4172 GCA_043755735.1 Verrucomicrobiaceae bacterium
GGCGACGCGGAGTCCGTTGGGCTGGCCGATGAGGACGGAGACGCTGGTTTTGTCGGGGATGTTGACGAGTTTCTCCCCGGCGGTCGCGACGGCTTTTTCGATGTCGGGGCGCTTGGGCTGCATGGAGGTCCAGTCGGCGAAGTGTTTCTCGAGGCTCTGTTTTACGAGCGCGGCGTCGGCGTCGCCCACGATGACGAGATGGAGGCCGTTGGTGCTGTAGTTGGCGGAGTGGAAGGCTTTGACTTCGGCGAGCTTCGCGGTGGTGATGGCGGTGATTTGGTCGGCGATGCTGTCGCGATGGTTGGGGTGGCCGGCGGGAAACGCGACTTGGGAAAATGCGACGGCTGCCTGCTGGGTGGTGTCCTCCAAAGTCATCTGGAGTTCGCTGGCGAATTGTTTTTTGAGCTTCTCAAACTCGACGGGACGGAAGGCGGGAAAGCGGAGTTGCTCGGCGAGAAGTTCGAGGACGAGGGGGAGGTCTTTGCTCAGGCATTTGCCGGTGAACTCGACGGTGTCGTTGTTTGCGTGGGAGTCGAGGTGGGCCCCTGCGCGTTCGAGCAACTCGGCGATTTCGAACTCGCCGCGTTTTGTGGTGCCGAGGTCGAGCATCCCGGCGGCGAGGACGGCGAGTGTGCGGTTCTTCGCGGCGCTTTCGCCCGCGGGCAGGCTGCCGTGGAGGGTGACGATGTCTTTAACGCCGGTCTTGCAGACGAGCACGTCGGCACCGGCGATATTCTCGCGTTTGACTTGTGCGGCGAGGTTCGTGGACGCGGGTGCGTCGAGTTCCTTTTCCGGCGGCTTGGGTGGGAGGACTTCTTTCTGCGCGAACTTTTCTTCGACGGGTTCGGGCGCGGCTTCGTCGTCTGATTGGTCTTCGCCCGGCTCGAACCAACCGACGACGCTGCGTTTATCGAGGAAGTATTTCTTCGCGACGCGCTGCACTTCAGCGGGGGTGACGGCGCGGAATTTGTCGTCGAGCGTGGAGAAAAGTGTCCAGTCGCCGACGGCGATGCATTCGTTGATCATGGAGGCGAGGGCGAATGTGCCGTCGCGCTCGAAGGCTCGCTCGGCCAGCAATCCGGCGACAGCGTTCTGGACTTCGGATGCGGTGACGCCGTCCTTTTTCACTGCGGCGACCTCGGCGGCGATGCGCTTTTCCACGTCGGCGTGTTTCGCGCCATCTGCGAGTTCGGCGACGATGGTGTGGAGCGAGGGGTCGCGGTTGAAGCCGGACGACGCGCTGACTTCGGTGGTGAGATTTTTGTCCGTGAGCGTGCGGTAGAGACGGCTGGTTTTGCCCGCTGCGAGCACGGCGCCGAGGACTTCCACGGCGGGCCAGTCGGCGTCGGTGGCGCGGCAGATTTTGTGGGCGATTGAGACGACGCCGAGTTCGCCGGCGCGCCGGATGCCGACGCGCCGCTGAGCGGTCTGCTCGGGCTCTTCGGTATAGACTTCCGGGAATGGGTGGGGAGATTTGGTTATGACGCCGTATTTCTCCCGGATGAGCGCGAGCGCGGCTGCAGGCTCGAAGTCGCCAATGAGCGTGGCGGTGGCGTTGTTGGGCCAATAGAAGGTATCGTAGAATGCGCGGAGCTTGGTAATCGGCACCCGCTCGATGTCGCTGCGCCACCCGATGGTGTCGTGGTGGTAAGGGTGCGCCATGAACGCGGAAGCCCACAGCTCCTTCTCCAAAGCGCTGCGCGGGTCGTTTTCGCCCCGCTCGAATTCATTGCGCACGACGGTCATCTCGGGCCTGCGATCTTCCTCGGTGAGGGTGAGGTTGCGCATCCGGTCGGCCTCGACTTCGACGAGGAGCGGGAGCGCGTTCGATGGGACGGTGGCGAAGTAGTTCGTGCGGTCGAGCCAGGTCGTGGCGTTCGTTTCCGCGCCGACGCGTTCGAGGAGCTGGTCGAAGCCGGTGCCCTTGCTGCGGTTGTATTTCTCCGTGCCCTTAAACATGAGGTGCTCCAGCAAATGCGTCGCGCCCGTGGTGCCGGTGACTTCATTGCGCGATCCGACGTGATACGTAATCATGAAGGTGACGACGGGAATGGATTTCTGCGGGAGCAGAAGGACGCGGAGTCCGTTGGAGTCGAGCGTGTATTCGTCGATCCCGCCGACGGTGCGTACGTGGGAGAAGCCGTCGGCTTTGATGGGTTCGGCGAGGAGTGCGGCAGTGGACATGGCAAGAATTGTGACGAGGAGTTTCATTTTGAAAGGATGAGGCGCTGCATTTGAGACTCAGACAAGTGGCGCATCATGACATCAATCGGAAGCAATGATCCATCGGTGGAAACGACTGCATTTACCGGGCGCACATCGAAAACGCCGACGCCGTGCCCGCCGAAGGCGACGGAATCGTATCCACCGAGTTCATCGATCTTGAGCTTGGTGAAGCCATGATGGAGGAACCAGGCGTCAATTTCCGCCCAAGTCGGTGGGCGTCCGATGATGTCGGGCTGCGATATAATGATCCGCCGCTGTTTGGGATCGGCTGTGATACCGACAAATCGGATCGCGTCTCCAAAGAAGCGGTTCTGCAAACGCAGTCGCTGGAAGTATTGCAGTGGGCGAGCTGGAAACAACGTAGGGACATCATCGAGGAACTCGACCGCGTAGCCTGCAGACCAAGGTTTGGTGAATTTCAGCCAGATGCCCTGACCGGAAAGCACGCGGAGATCATGCTCACGTCCGCCTTCCCTCTCTGGCATGCAGGAGGCAATCAATCCTTCGACACGACACCATTCCTCGAGCGCTCGCCATTCCGTCCCGTATTGCTCGCCTTCATGAACCGGTCCAATTGCGCGTACGCATCTGCGGACGCCCGCTTCGGCATTCGCAAGCGCGCGACCCGCAGGGCTTTTGCAGTGGTCTGCATATTCGTTGGTGTCTTCATTCGCGCTCAAGGTGTCAGAAACGTGGGCGGTTTCAATCGTTGTGTCGAGTGCCCGTGGATTATCCTGCTCGTGACCTGCTCACACCCCCGCCGTCTCCAGCATGGTGGCGAGGACCTTCGTAGCCTCGAAAGTCTCGGTGGCCACTTCAAATGCAGCGCGCGAATGGGCGGCGTAGTCGGCGCGGATGGCGTGGACGTGTTCGACGATTTGATCGGGGTTTTCAAACGAGAGCAGCCCTTTTTTGCCGCCATAGAGCCGCGTGAAGCCGGTCTCTTGCGTAATCGCAGGCCGCCCGGCAGCCAGATAGCACGCGGTGCGGTCGCTGAACCAGCCGGTCTTCAGCCGGACATATTGATCTTTCGCGACGGTGAATTCACCACGGGAGCTTTGGATGTAATTCAGGTAGCCGTCCCACTCGATGCTCATCTGGTCGGGCGAGACGAGCCGCCAGTGATGCTCGGCGAACTGCGCACACGTCGCTTCATCGCGGATGGTCGTGGCCATTTCGAACCACTCGCCGGAGCGGCGGGGAGCCTCGATGAATTTCAGAAACTCAAGCGATTTGCTCCACAGATACTTCTCGCCGTGCCACTCGATGTCCTTGCGACCGCTGGTGTTCCAGTTGGCGATGGTGGTGAAAACGGCATCGTCAGCGGGCGGGTGGTCTGTCTTCCAGAAGTCCGTGACCACAGGTTGGCGCGTCGGGAGCCAGCGGGCGTTATGGAGTGGAACGGGGAAGTGCGGTGTGCCGATGTTTTCGCCGAAAGTAAACAGCGCGCGGTGTCGGTCGAGGTAGGCGCGGGTCTTCTCGTCGCCTTTATCCACCTTGATTTGCTCCACGCCGGGATCGCTTTCCACGTAGAGTAGGTTGTGGCACTGGAGCAGGTCTTCGTTGAACTCCTGCGCACCGCACACGTTCAGGACGGCGTCGGCTGTGCGGTAAAGTTCGCGCACTTTTTCCAGCGGCATGCCCGCCGTGGGGTTTCCCGGAAGAAACCGAGCGCAGTAGCTCCATCGATCTTCAAATCCAAATTGCCGAGAGAGCCGTTTCAGAACCTCGGCGGCGTAGGCGTAGTTCTCGTTCTCCTCGTAAGTCACCGGGTTGTAGGGATAGCGGGCCGAGTCTTCGACGTAGTAAACCTCGTGCCCGAGCCGCTGGAGGCCGACGATGTAATGAATGTGCTGCCAGACAACGCCCGCAATCGGGCAGCCTCCTTGAAATCCCATGACGACGATACGCTTACGCTGCATGGCCGGATTGAATCCGACAAACCG
>JAYUSJ010000302.1:0-40452 GCA_043755735.1 Verrucomicrobiaceae bacterium
GCTCGTATGAAGACCGCGCCGCCGCTGCTCGCCACCCTCGCCCTCGTGCTGGCCACCAGCCTGCCTGCTTTGGCGGAGCCCTCGCGAGTCTGGAAGCTCTGGGAGACGAAGCCTCCGGGGGACTTCGTGGCGCCGGGGCCGGAAACGCTCACGGAGCCGAAGCCGACGGACAAATTGCCCATCCAGCGGCTGACCAATGTCGCGGAGCCCCGCCTGGAATTCTACGAGCCGGCTCAGGGGAAAAATGGCGCCGCGGTGGTCATCGTGCCGGGCGGGGGATTCGGCATTCTCGCTTCCGAGCACGAAGGCTCGGAACTGGCGTTGTGTTCCGGGAGCGGGGCTTCGTCGCCGCGGTGCTCCAGCATCGCTGCCCGACAAACAAGCTCGCGAATCCGTGGGAGTTTCCCGCGTGGGACACGCAGCGCGCGATCAGCACGCTCCGCGCGAAAGCGGCGGACTTCGGCGTGAAGCCCGATCGCATCGGCCTCTTCGGCTTTTCTGCGGGCGGCCAGGTCGCGCTCATCGCCGCGACGAACGACCGCCTCTATCCCGCCGCCGACGACACCGACAAAGCGAGCCTGCGCCCCGATTTCCTCATGCTCTGCTACGCGTGGAAGATTCTCGCCGACAACTCGACCACGGAGTTGCGTCCGCAGATTAAAATCACCCCGCAAACTCCGCCTACATTTCTCGCGCAGGCGTACGATGATCCCGGCTCGCTCGCGGAAGGCAGCACGCTTGCATTCCTCGCGCTGCGGAAAGCGAAAGTGCCCGCCGAGCTTCATATTTACAGCACCGGCGGACACGGCTTTGGACTCCGGCCGAACGAAACGCAGGCACCGGGCGACTGGACCGGACGCCTCGATTTATGGCTCAAAGCGCGCGGCCTTATCTCAAAATAGCGCGCGTCTTTTCTCAAAGCACAGCACCGCTCGCGAATTCTCTTTTCCAACAACACAACACACACAACCCACATGAACCGCATACACACATCACGTCGTTCGTTCCTCAAAACCGCACTCGCTGCCGGCGCAGCGCCGCTCATTCTGCCGTCGCACGTCTGGGCCGCAGAAGTCCCGAAGAACGGGAAGCTCAACATCGGCCTCATCGGCATGGGCAAGATGAACGGCGGCCACCTCAATGACTTCATGCGCCGCAAGGACACACAGGTCGTCGCCGTGTGCGACGTGGACACCACACGCCGCGAACACGCGAAGAAGTCCGCCGACGAATACTACGCCAAGAACGGCGGCGGCACGGTGACAGCGCACAAGGACTTCCGCGAACTCATCGCACGCAAAGACATCGACGCCGTCTGCATCGCCACGCCCGACCACTGGCACGCCTACATCGGCATCGCCGCGATGAAAGCGGGCAAGGACGTGTACGGCGAGAAGCCGCTCACGAACACCATCCACGAAGCATGGGAAATGGTGAAGGTGGCGCGGGAGACCAAGCGCGTCTTCCAGACCGGCTCGCAGCAGCGCAGCTCGTCAGAATTCCGCGTCGCCTGCGAACTCGCGCGCAACGGCGTCATCGGAAAAATCTACCACGTCGCAGTCGGCATCGGTGGCCCGGGTAAAGCCTGCGACCTTCCCGAAGAGGCAGCGGAGCCGGGACTCGATTGGGACATGTGGCTCGGCGGCGCACCGATGCGCCCCTACAACAGCGTGCTCGCACCCCGCGGCGTGCATAATCATTTCCCGAACTGGCGTAATTACTGGGAATACGGCGGCGGCATGGTCACCGATTGGGGCGCGCATCATTTCGACATCTGCCAGTGGGGACTCGGCGAAGACGATCGCGGCCCGCTGGAAATCATTCCCGTCTCCGATCCCAAGGCGCAGAAAGGCGTGAAGCTCAAATACGCCGGCGGCATCGAAGTCACGCACGTCTCGGAAAACGGCGTCACCTTCCACGGCGATAAAGGAATGATCTTCGTAAACCGCGGCCGCTTCATCCTGAAAGTCGGCGACCGCGAAGTTGCGAACTACAGCACGAACGAAAGCAAGCCGTCGCTGAAGGAACAAGTCGCCGCCGCGGAGAAGGAATTCCTCGCCGACGCGAAGGTGAAACTCATCGCCACGACCGGCCACAAGGACAACTTCATGGAATGCATAAAGAGCCGTCAGCGCCCCATCGCCGACGTGGAAATCGGCGCACGCACCGTGACCACCTGCCACCTCGTGAACCTCGCCTACCGCCACGGACAAAAGATCCAGTGGGACCCAGCGAAACTCGCTTTCGACGGCGGCACCGGCAAAGCCGAGTGGCTCACCCGCGACTATCGCGGCGACTGGAAGGTGTAACCGCTCCCCTCCCGGATGATTCGTTTCCTCACGCTGCTCGCCGTCTTCATCGTCGGCGCATGCAGCCGCGATCCAGGAGCGACCGCAGGCTACCAGCCGCAGGAAGGCGACTTCCTTTTCCAATCACTCCCGCACAACGACCTCATCGACGCGATCGAGGGCAGCACAGGCTCGCCCTTTTCCCACTGCGGCATCGTGAAAAAGAGCGGCACCGCGTGGGTCGTCGTCGAGGCCATCGGACCGGTGAAGGAAACTCCGATTGCGCTCTGGGTGCTGCAAGGCCGCAAGAACGCCTACGCCGCATACCGCCTCCGCGCGCCGCTCAACGCGAAGATTCCGCAGATTATCGCCGCGACCGAGAAATACAAAGGCCGCCCGTACGACATTCACTACGACCTCGACGAAGCCCGCATCTACTGCAGCGAACTCCTGTGGAAATCCGTGCGCGACGCCACCGGACAAAAGCTCGGCAAACTGCAAAAGCTCGGCGACCTCGCGTGGCAACCTTATGAGAAAGTGATCCGCACCATCGAAAACGGAGCCCTCCCGCTCGACCGGCTGATGATCACGCCAAAAGACTTCGCCGAAGCGGCGGAATTTGAGCCCGTGTTCCGCCGGGGCTTCTAGAATGACAGAATCGTGACAAAGCACCTCTCGCTATCCTGCGGATATGGGGCACTGTGTTACATGATCTACGAGAAATTTCCGCAACTCCATTCGCTTTCCGCGGAAGACAAAGCAACGCTTGCGAAAGAACTGCTCCTGGAAGCAGCCAAGACGGAAACCAGCCTGCCGAAACCGTTCCTCGGACGCGATCCTGCGCGCTTTCAAAAGTTGGAACCCGACTGGAAGAACAAGATCCGCAAAGCACAGCACTAGCGTCAGCATGACTCAAACGCAGGGCCGTCGAAGTTTTGACCTCGATCGACCAGAGCATCGAGGACAAACATTCAGAGGTCCAAGGGCAAAAGCAGTTCACGACCTTCGGTGACTCCTAAATGTCTCTGCGTCCCGATGAGCCTCGTAGTAAAATGGGTTTTCTGGAACACCTTTATTCGGCGCGACGTCGCTTGACTTGAAATGCCTGGAGCAGCTCCCGGCGAAGCGCCTGCTGCTTCCCCCTTTCATGAATGAGCCGACTTAAAGTCGTTGACCACTTTCATCGCCAACTTCTCGCAGTCCTCTGGTTGAACCCGAACGCCGCGACTGCCTGTCGTAGTTCACGCGGCCCTCCGCGTGAGGCTCTTCACGCGAAGCGCAAATCCGCACTGTGTGACCCGCTGGGAAAGATATGCGCTTCGCTATTAAGGGAAGCACGCGGAGGGCTCCCGACTTGTCGGGACTACGACGACGGCTCGCGCCGCTCTCGTCAAACGCGGCGTTCGGGTTGAACAGCATTGTTCAACCAGCCAACATCGGCTGACAGTCGCCGTGATCTCGCCTGAAACTACTGCGGTGCCGCAGGTTTATTTTCCGGAGCGGCAGGCTTCTCGGCAGGAGCGGCAGGCTTCTCGGCGGGAGCGGCGGGCTTCTCGGCGGGAGCGGCGGGCTTTTCGGCGGGAGCGGCGGGCTTTTCGGCAGGAGCGGCGGGCTTTTCGGCAGGAGCGGCGGGCTTTTCGGCAGGAGCGGCGGGCTTTTCGGCAGGAGCAGCAGGCTTGGTCTCGGGAAGCGCTGGCGCGGCGACGGGAGGTGTGGTTGCGGTCACCGGTGGCACAGTGACTGGCGGCGTCGTCACGGAGATCGGCGCAGCGGGCTTCGGCGGCGGAGTCAGACCGGGAGGCAGCGCGATTCCCGAAGGAATCGAGGCCCCGGGCGCCGTTCCCTCGCCAGGAGCGCCAGCGGGCGGTGTCTCGGGCTTCTTCTCGACCAGGAGCGAAGCGCGATCCTTCAACAACTGATCGATCGTGACTTTCGCTATGAGGTAAGGACGCGCCTCAAACTTCTTCTCGTTCGCCAGCTTCTCTTCGAGTCGCTTTTGCGTCGCTGCGAAATCTCCGTCGAGCTTCGCCTTGTCTTCCGGCTTCTCGTCTTTTCCGGGTGTGCGCTCTTTGGGCAGCGCTGCGGAAATGGCGACAGCGACAGGATAATTCTCGCCGACCGCTTTGCCGATCTTCACCGCATAGGTGAATTTGTCCGCGGTCTCAAAAGTAACGGTCGTCGGCTTTTCGAGGCCCGTTTCTTCCGGCTTGGCGTCCGGTGCCATCACATCGGCAAACGAAGGCGATGCGAGTGTGGATGCGATGGGGTTCACTTTCGAAGCATCAAGTGCCTCTTCCGGCTTTGCACCGTCGAGCTTCCAGTCGGTCGTCGGGGATTCCCGTGAAACCTTCCATTTCTGCGTGTCCGTTGCGCCGTCGAGCGTGATACTCGTAACGTTTTCCAGCTTGAAAAAGTCGCGCTTCAGCCAGCTCTCAGCCTTCGTGTTCACGTCCTCAAGCGCGTCGGAGACCAGCGAGACTTTCGTGCTGCCTAGTGGAAGAACGTGACGCCCCACAGCGAAACCGCCGCCGCCGCCAAACATTTCCATTCCTTCGTCTCCGCCCTTGCGCATCTGCTTCTTACCGAGAATGAGAGCGCCGAGGTCCTTGCCATCCTTGTCCTTAAACTCCAGCAACGTGCCCGCGCCTTCGCCTTTGCCGGGCTCCACGAGTTCCATGCGGGCGAACTGCGAAGGTCCGACTTTGACCTCCTGCACCGTCTTCATTTCCCAGACTTTGCGAATGAGCCCGCTGACCTGCTCAAAGTTCGCGGGATAATTCGCGCGTTCCTGTACGGTCCACACGTCGTCTTTCTTGACGAGGTTCATCTCCGCGCCCGTGGCCTTTACGGTGACGCGGGCGACGTCGTTGAGCGAGAGGTTCAGGACTTTACCGCCGCCGGAATTTGCGTCGGCGCCGTTCCACGATTTCTGGTTGTCCTTATTGAGGTAGTAGCCGGCTCCGCCGACGACGGCGACGAGCCCCAGCAATGATGCGAGTTGTTTGCCTTTCATGTTGGTATTCGATTAGCGGGCTGCTTGCAGTTTGCGGCGCTTGAGCGCCAGGAAAATGCCGGCGGCTGTGACCAGCGCAGGCATCACGAGGATATTCATCCACTTGGTTTTCGTTTCGAGCGACTCGACATTGTTGCGCAGGTTCTTGCGCTCCTTCTTGAGCTGCACCTTCGAGTCGGCCTCCTTCTTGCGGAAGTTCGCAATCTCGGCCTGCTGCTCCGCAGAAAGAATGAACTTCTGTCCTCCCTCCCCTGCTTTGCTGCGCTGGAGATCGTTAAGCTTGGTCTGCGTTTCACGCAGGCTGGACTCGAGCTCCTTGATCTTGCTTTGGAAGGCGGCCTCCGCATCGGCCTGCATTTTCTTCACCACCGTGAATGGACGCTCGCGGGATGCGCGGCTGCGGACAGCGATCAGATTGCTGTCGCCGGAGAGCTGCTCCACGCCTGCTTGCGCAAAGGCGAGGTTCCCGTTCGTCGGGATCATCATGCGCTGACCGCCGCCGAATGGGTTCATGGCTTCCTGAACGCACGCCTGATCCTGGATGAAATCGCTATCGCCAATCAGAATGACCACGTTTTGCTCCGCGGATTCCTTATGCCCGGCCTCAGCAGGGGCATCGGGCTTTTTCTCCTCCGGCGGTTTCCCGTCTTCGGGCTTTGGCTCGGGAGCCTTGGGTTTGCCTTCGGGAAATGCCGTCTTGAATTTCCCTTCGAGACGAACCGCCAGCGCGTATTCCGTACCCGAAGCCTTGAAGTCGGTGACGAGTTGCTCGCCGCCCATCTGTGCGCTCATCGGGTCGATGAGCTGCGAGTTTGTGGACGACTTGATCATCGCTGTCTGGCGGAGCCCCTCGGCTGGCGAGCCGGAGAATGCGCCGCCGAAAACGAAGAACAGATTGTCCGCGCTCGCGGTGAGGAGATCGTCTTTATTGACCGCGTTTGCAGTGAGCGAGAGCACTGCCGGCGAACGGCCCTGGCGCAAGCGCGAGATATAGTCCATGTCCGCGACGACCTTCGTGGAATCAAACGAGACGCCCCACGCCTTCATCAGCTTCTCCATCGACGAACTACTGGCGCCGCCCATCGGTCCACCGGCCGCACGGTCCAGCGCTGCGAGCGGGTCGAGGTAGGCGATGAGCTTTCCGCCACGCAGGACGAACTGATCGATCGCGTAGCTGGCCGAATCGGTAATTCCTTTCGGATGAATGACGAGAAGCACCTTCACATCGTCCGGGATTTTATCGGCGGTCATCTCCACGGTCTTCACCGTGAAGTCCCGCTTCAGCTCGGTGACAAAGGTCCACGCTGGCTCTCCACCGCGGCCCATGCGCATCATCATCGGGTTGCCACTGCCGTTCACGGGCAGCGATGACATTACGCCGACGACAGGCTTGCTTGGCGTCATCACACGCGACACGGCGCGGGCGAGGTCATACTCCAGCAGCTTTTGGCGGTTCGGGTCGAGAAACGGGATGGCTTCCTTTTGGTCGAGCATCGTCACGCTGACGCCGAGATACAGCGCCTCGCCGCCCATTTCCACCATCTGGCCTTCCACGCCGTCGAGCTTCGCGGAATCTTCCGCGTCCGAGTCCGGCTTGGGATCGAGCTTCTGGATTTCGATCTGTCCTTTCGATGCCTGCCGGAATTCACCCAGCAAGTCTTCCACGCTCTGCGCGTAGTTCTTGAGGAATACCGGCATCGAGTTCTCGCCGCGTGTGCAGTAAAAGCGAATCTGCACCGGCGTATCGAGCTTCGCCAAAATGGCGCGGGTGCCCGCCGAGAGCGTGTAAGCGCGCTCGGAAGTGAGATCGACACGCACTTTCGCGCGGCTGCCGATGATGTTCACAGCGATGATGATGGCGAGGAACGCCAGCACTCCGACTGTGGTGTAAAGGTAGGTTTCGAGGCCTTTCTTCATAGTAGTTTGGAAAAAGTAAGAGGTTGTGAATTAACCGGCGCGATGCGCACGGATGATGACGCTGGTGGTGAAGAGCGAGAACGCGATCACCGACAGAAAATAGAGGATGTCGCGCGAATCGAGCACACCCTTTTGGATGCTCTCAAAGTGCGTCATCACACTGAATGCCGCGATCCCTTCCACGGCCCACGTCGGCGCCCAGCTTGTCAGCAGGCTCGTCACCGGCGGATAGCCCGCGAGGATGAGGAAGAGCGATATCACGACGGCGAGGATGAAGCTCACCACCTGGTTGCGCGTCATCGCGGAAGTCATCGCGCTGATTGCGAGATACGCTCCCGCCATGAAAAGGCTGCCGAGATACCCTGCGAAAATGACACCGTTATCCGGCGAGCCGAGATAGTTCACCGTCATCACCACGGGGAACGTGAGCGCCAGCGCGATGCCGACGACCACCCACGATGCGAGGAATTTCCCCACAATCGCCTGCCACGGAGTGACAGGCATCGTGAGCAGCAACTCGATCGTGCCGAGACGCCGCTCCTCCGACCACATCCTCATGCCGACCGCTGGGACGAGGAAGAGATACAACCACGGATGCCAAGTAAAGAACGCGGCAAGATTCGCTTCGCCGCGCTCAAAAAAGCCCGCCACCATGAAAGTGAAAAACGATGCGAGCAGCAGGAAGATGACGATAAATACAAACGCGACCGGCGAGGCAAAGTAGCCCTTCAGTTCGCGTCGGGCGATGGTGAGAGTTGGGTTCATTTCGTTTCCTCCTTTTTGGTTTTCGTGTCGGGGAGTGTGATTGAGCGGAAGACTTCATCGAGCCGTCCTTCTTCGACGTGCAGGCCCTGGAGCGGCCAGCGTTCCTTAAATGCCAGGTCGGCGATCGCCCTCGACAGGTCGTCGCTTCCCGCATTCTTCCGCGGGAAAACAGAAAGTGTCAGCGGGCGCTGCGAAGTCACCGTCACGCGGTCCACTCCATTCAAATGTCCGAGCTTCGCCGTGATTGCCGCGCCGTCGCCGTCCACGAGTTTCACCGTCACTGCGCCGGCTTGTTCGCTGCGCATTTTCAAATCGCGCGGCGTTCCGTTTGCCACGATCGTTCCGCGGTCGATGATGATCGCACGCGAGCACACCGCCTCGACTTCTTCGAGGATGTGCGTGGAAAAGATGATCGCCTTCGTCTCGCCCATCTTTTTGATGAGCGTGCGAACCTCGTGCTTTTGGTTTGGGTCCAGACCGTCCGTCGGTTCGTCGAGAATCAGCACCTCCGGGTCATGGATGATGGACTGCGCAAAGCACGTCCGGTGGCGATACCCTTTCGAGAGAGTCTCCACGCTCTGGTGCTGCACATTTTCCAGGAAGCACATCTCCAGCACGCGGTTCACCGCCTTCTTGCCCGCGTCGCCCGAGAGCCCGCGCAGTTCCGCGGTAAATGCGAGGAATCCACGCACCGACATATCGGCGTAAGATGGAGCGTTCTCCGGCAGGTAGCCGATGAGGCGTTTGGCCGGGATGGGGTTTTCGAGCATGTCGAATTCGCCGACTTTGATCGACCCTTCGGTGGGCGGGATGAACCCGGTGATCATGCGCATACTGGTGGATTTCCCCGCGCCGTTAGGCCCGAGGAAGCCGAGGACTTCGCCCTTTTCGACAGTGAACGAAACACCGTTCACTGCGACCTTGGGGCCGAACTCCTTTCGTAGGTTTTGGACTTGGATCATGTGATTGGAAATTAAATGCCTGCACCATTTTGAACGATGCGGGGCGGATGGAGACAACAGAACAGCGATTCTGTTCAAGAGTTTTTTCTAAACTTTTCGCGAAATGAAGCGGACATCACACTCTCCGAAGCGGAGCCAATATCCCCACCTTCCGTCTCAGCGCTCGTGTACATCAGGGAAAGCCACCCTGGTCCATCACTCAAAACCAAATGTCCCGCATCGACGCGGCAACTCCAGGGTAGTTATCGCCTGCCCCGTTTCCGATGACGACTCCGACCCGCCTCCCATTGCACGATTGTCTCGCCGTTATCACGACGTTGCCACCGTTCACGGGGTCAAGATTAGCCCGTTTTCGTTTTCTCTATCCTACCGGGTCGATTCGTAAATCGCGCATCGTTCGGAGTTCACCGGCATCAACATGCTTGAGCCGCCGTGCGCCGCTTTTTCGGTTCGGTCCAAATCGGTGTTTCTCGGCTTGGAATACTTGCTCCACGAACTCTTTCGTCCCAATCGCCACTCCATCGGTGAAGTATCGCACCTTGCACCGAAGCATCTCCCATGTGCTCAGTTTGCCTTTGGCTTTGATGACTTCTTGCACCCGTTCTTTGGTCATCCCTTTCCGGCTCCTTTCGCCGTTTTGCCCAGCTTCTTTCATTTCGGCGTCGCCATGGAGCAGTTCGCGGTACTTTTCCAATGCTGCTTTGTGGCTCATTGGGATGCGTTGATGCGTTTCCACCACGGCTGTGAGCGCTGATTGCGCGGTGCGCCGTCCCGCCATCGCTTCGCCATAGCCGCTCCAGCGGTAATCGTCCGGCTTTTCGAGCATTCCGGCGCGGATCGGGTTCAGGTCGATGTATGCGGCCATTTTCATGAGCGCGTCTCCGCTTTGCACGAGCACGCTTCGAAACCGTCGCTCCCAAAGCGTGCCTTGCCGGGCGGTTTTTTTGTTATACCAGCCGGAGAACCGCTGTTTGAGTGATTTCATGAAGTAGCTCACGTCCCACATCCTTTTGAAGAAGGATTCCCTCAACTGCTCGGCCGCGTCATCCGCACCGATTTTGCGAAACTGCTGTAGCTGCCACCGCACTTGAATGAACGCCTCGACGCTGTAGATGCGCTTGATTTCCGCGAGGAGTTCTTCGTCCGACGGCATTACCTCCGGTCGCTTCGGCACCTCGACCAGGATGTGGAAATGGTTGCTCATCACGCAAAAAGTCATCACGCGAACGTGATAAAACCGCTCATACTTGCGCATCATCTGCACAAACATTTCCTTCTCGGCATCCCCAAAAATGAATCGCCGGTCCACCACGCGCGACACGCAGTGGTAATACGCTTCGGTATGCTCGGTTGGTAGTTTGATGCGTCCTGTTCTCATTGTTTTTCGGATTGTTTCGCCCCCCATGAAATCCACTTTCTTGAGTGTTGCCAAGAGTTTTCCTACTTTGAGTGTGACTCATTGTCTTTTTTTCTGACTCATTGTTTTCCGCATTGTCTTTTCCACTTTCTTGAGTGTTGCCAAGAGTCTTCCTACTTTGAGTGTGACTCATTGTCTTGCGCATACTCATTGTCTTGCGCATTTCTTTTTTATCGCCTGCCCCCCTTTCCCCGAGTCTCTCGCCGCTCTTGCCGCTTCCTATGCTTCGCTTTGACTCAGGAACTTGGCCACCGTTGTTTCGCTCATTTCCCCTTGTGCGAATTGTTGTCCATGTTGAGGCCTTTGATATTGCCTTTAGCGTCTTGAACAAACGTGAAATTACTCGCGTTATCAACTTTAGCCCCCCCGACGCAAAACTTTACCTGTCCTCCTTTTAAAAGTGATTTCCACTGACTGTCCGGAACACGGAAATACGCGCACCCGACATACGTTGCTATAGCCCAATGGTTGCCCGAGCTTTTGTCCACAAATTCCGCCTCAATCAAAGGTGATTTCAGCCCAGCCGCTCCAACGATTTCTAGCGTGGTGGTTTTTGAAGCCCCCACCCAGTAGATGGTGAGCGCCACCGTCGAAGTCTTTTTATCAAGAAATCCCCTGACGTGGACAACTTTCGCTGCCGAGAAATCAACTGTTTTTACATTTTTAAGATACCACCGTATGTCAGAGACAAACCCAGTATTGTCCGCTTCATCTTTATAAAATTGAAGAATACTTTCCGAAATCTCTGACGGATCTATATCTCGCGATTGGCAATTCTGGGTTCCGCATGCAATCAAGAGTCCATACAAGAAAGTGGTAAATGTCAGCGTTTTCATTTTTTCAGATATTGCCCTACTGCTTTAAATGCTGCGTTGACGCAGTTCCTGATATCATCCTTATTTATCTCACTTTTCAGCTTCTAATCCACTTTCTCCAGTGTTGCCAAGAGTTTTCTTACTTTGAGTGTGACTCATTGTTTGTTCCGTGACTCATTGTTTGTTCCGGGCGCATTACTTTCATGATTTCTTCCGTGCTTGTTTCGCTCATTTTTAAGGACATCCGCCCGGTGTCCTTCATTCTGAGTCAACGTTCCATTTCTGACACGTCCTCGCTCACCGGCTCGATGTCTTTTAAGTTGAGTCAATTCGCTATCTCGGGCTTTTCGACCTTCGTCGTTGCGAACGGCCTCACCAGGCAGTATTTTGAGGAACACGACGTCACCTCGCCGGTCACCACACCATGAAAATTTGCAACAAACTCAGTCCGTGGTCGGAAACGCGATCTCGCGCCAAAGTTTCCGACGGCTCCAAAAATCAATGTGCACTGGCACCATGGGAAATGACCATGGGCTGCGGGATGATTCAGGCTATCCTGCTTCTTTTCTGGATTTTTTTCGCCCCGTCGCTCCGGGCCGACGATTTCAACCGGCCCTCAGTGGGCTACACCAACACCGGCGGAAACATCGGCTGGTATTGGCAGGCCAAAGGAACCGGCAGATGGAAGCTGATCGATCATGAACTCTTGGTGGACAACGCGGATGCTTCGGTCCAGAGCAACGATCAGATGCTGTATCATACCCGGGTCTCCTTGCAGCCGGGCAATTGGAGCGCATCGGTGGATGTCCGCGATGAAACCGCCACCCGCCGGGTGGGCATGGCTTTCATGGTCGGGGCGAACGGCACTAACTTCTATCAAATCAGACTGCAGTTCGGCAGCAGGCAGGTGCAGGTGCTGGAAAACGGCGCGGCCGGCGTCCTGCAGACCATCTATACAAACGACACCGCCTCCTCGGAGGTTTTTAACACCGGCAAATACTACACCATCAGCGCTTGGTCCACGGTCGCCGGTCAGGTCAACTGGACCATCCACAATGCCGGCAGCAACGTCAACTGGCGCAGTCGGCGCACCAGTGTGGGCATTCAAGTCGCCAGCGGTTCCTTCACGGACACCACTTACACCACTGGCTACGCGGGCGTCATCAAGAGCCAGGGTGACGGCGTCACCGATGTGGCCCACTTTGACAATTTCTACGTCCGGGAGATCACCGTGCCGCCGATCACCCAGCCGCATCCGCGGTTGTTGGTCACCGCCGCGGACGTCGTCGAAATCAAGGCGGCGATCAATGCCCAGGTCGAACCGCGTTATTCCGCATGGTTGGATTTGAAATATTACGCGGACGGTTGGAGCAATGACACCGTGGGCGGGGCTTACACCGGACAGGATTCCGACCTGTTCTATTTGTATGCCAAGACAGCCGGCAGCCAGGCTGCAAAAATGGCCCTCGCCTGGCAGTTGAAAGGAAATGCCGCGCATCGGAACCAAGCCAAAGCCATCCTGCTCCGCTGGGCCCAGGCGACCCCGCTGCCCGGCACCGATTTCCCAGAGAACACGACCAACTTTCAGCATTCCGGCATGAAGGTGGCGCGAAGTATGAACCAATTCGTTTACACTTATGACTTTCTTTACAACGACCTGACGGCCACCGAGCGGACGACGGTGGAAACCTGGTTTCGCGCGATGCTGCCGAGCCTTCAGGCCGGCATCGACCAATGGAACACCCCGTTCCAAGGATCCTCGTCCGACCCTCGGGGATACGTTGAATCCAGCTTCATGGGTAACATCTATTTCTCCGGAGGATACTATCAGAATCATACCGTGTCGCCCACGATGGGTTACCTGTTGATTGGCTACGCGCTGGGGGATCAATCGCTGGTCCAGTTTGCGTTGGACCACAAGGACAACCCCCGCCCCTATCTGACCCTCTTGGAAGGTAACATCCTGATGTCCGGCGAAACGTTCCCCGATGCCGACGGCAATCTGCCGTTGCCGCAGGACGGTGAAATTTACGATCGAACCCGGCATTTTGATACGAGTTCCAGCCCCAATGGCACCGGTCTCGCCTACTCGGCCTTGTCGCGCAACCAAATGATGTCGATGACGGAGGTCCTTTTTAATAACGGACTCAACTTTTACACCCGCACCGGCGCCCATGGCGAAACCATGCTGGCGCCTTTCAACTTCTTCGCCGACTTCTACCGGCTGGGTGATGCCTCCATCAAAGGCGGGTTTTATACCGGGGAGGGGGTCAGTGCGAACTACCAGGCAACCGTTTTTGAAGTCGCGAACAAACGCTATCCCAACAACCCCCAAATCAAGGCCCTCCTCAAATCCACCGATCGGGCGGCGATGGATCCCGGCGGCAACATCGAAACCTATTTTGTTTTTCCGACCCTGACGCACGGAGTGGCGATGCCGAAAACATGGACGGGGCAGGCCAGTTCGATCTGGAACACCAGCGCGCTCAACTGGACCGGCTCGGCCTGGGACGACGGCAACGATGCGGTCTTCGGCGCGACCGGAGCCGGAGCCATCACGGTGAGCGGCACCCGCTCTGTCGGCGACCTGACCCTATCCGGCGCCGGCTACAGCTTCAGCGGCGGCACCTTGGATGTGACTCAACTTGATGCCGCGAATACTTGGACCATTAACAATAACGCCGCCATCTCTTCGGGCGTTACCGCCGATTTCAGTGCGGGGGCCATTACGGGCACACTAACCAAACTAGGGGCGGGAACTCTCACCATGAGCGGGGCGGTCAACGCCACCGGGTTTGGCACGACGGGCACGGGCAACTGGGGGATTACCGTCAGCGCGGGGAACTTTGTGCTCAGCGGAACCTCCTCTTTCAGCAACGCCGGGGTGTTTGCGGGCGGTGGCGATGTCACCATTTCAGGCGGCACCCACGATTTCACCGGTACGACTAACAGGAGAGGCCTCGCCATGGGCGGCGGTAAAACCGTGACGGTCAGCGGCGGTAGCGTGAACACGGTGAAGATCCTGGTGGGCAACGGGAGTTCGGGAATTTACACCCAAAGCGGCGGGACCGTTATCATTCCCACCACCGGGGTAGTGGAGTTGGGAACCGCTGGTAATTCCACGGCGACCTCGGTCTTTAATCTGGATGGCGGGATCTTGCAGGCGGTGCAACTCGCGCCATCCGCCAGCTGGCTGGGCACGACCACGATCAATCTGAATGGCGGCACCTTCAGGGCCGTCGGCACCAGTTCGAACCTCTTTTCGGCGACGGTCACCGGCAGTCAGCCGGGCAGCATTTTCGTGAAGACGGGTGGCGCGGTGATCGATCCCAATGGTCGCCCCGTCACGATCAGTTCAAATCTGCTGGCCCACCCGACGAGCACGGGGGGCGGGTTGACCAAGCTGGGCGGCAATACGCTCACGCTCTCCGGCGTGAACACTTATACCGGCCCCACCACCGTCACCGGCGGCGTTCTTGCCGTCAAGGGCTCCTCGATCGCAAACTCCAACAAGCTCGTCCTCGACGGCGGCAAGGTCGATCTAACTGGCGTGGAAACAGTCGGCACCCTCTTCTTCGGCGCCGTCCAACAAACCGCCGGAACCTACAGCGCGACCGGCGCGGGAGGAACCATCGCCAGTCCGAATTTCACCGGTGCGGGAACCCTCGTCGTGACCTCCGGCCCGCCGGTGGGTGGCTTTTCCACCTGGGCGTCGGCCAACGCGGGCAGCCAGGCAGCCGACCTGGATTTTGACAAGGACGGCATGCCCAACGGAGTCGAATTTTTCATGGGTCAAACCGGCTCGACCTTCACCGCCAATCCTCCAGTCGTGACCGTCGGCGCGGTTAGAACCGTCACTTGGCCGCGCGATCCCGCCGCGGTTGCAACCTTTAAGGTGCAAATCTCCGATAGCCTCGCCGCCGGAAGCTGGACCGATGTCGTGCCGCCGAATGCCAGCATCGATGAAAGCAATCCGAACCAAGTCACCTACACCCTGCCAAGCGGCGCGCCGACGAAATTCTGCCGCCTTTCCGTGACGCCGTGACCCTCACATTCCCATGCTCCAAAACCTCCGCATCCCCATTCTGCTCGTTTGTCTCTGCCACGCGGCACCGGCAGACGATTTCAACCGGCCCGACGTGGCCTATACCAACAATGGCGGAAATCTCGGCTGGTATTGTCATACCAAAGGGACCGGCACTTGGTCGCTGAAAGACCAAGAACTCTATGTGAACAACGCCACGTCGAAGGTGCGACGCTGGCCTTTGCTGGTGAGGATGTTCGCAATGCGCTGGCGGGTGCTCTTTAGCTCGCGGGTGACGGTGATGATGAAGATGCGTGGCTTATTCACGGGGGCGAGGAATAGGGAAGGCGGCGGGTGTCACGCGGCGAGTCGGCGGGGCTTTGTGGCTGGCAAAAAGATGGGCGGCAAACGTAATGGGAAGGAGATGCGCCGCCCATTTTTCTGCCGGGTCCGGCTCGGGGCGCACGCGCTCGCGTGACCCCGCGAGCAGAATCGCGTTGCACCGCGGCATCCGGATACCCAACCTTTTACGCATGCGCATTACAGCTTCCATCGCCGTCTTCCTCGCTTTCGCCATCGACGCGTCAGCGGATTTTGCGACGGAGATGATCGATGCCACATTCAAACTCTTCGACCCCGCCGTCACCGGCACCAGCTTCCTCGTTCGCCGCGATGCGCCCGACACCGCATGCTACCTCGTCACCGCGAACCACGTGCTCAAAGGCACCAAAGCGGATAACGTCACACTCGTCCTCCGCGAGCGGCTCGAAGACGGCACTTTCAAGCGGCGCGACCACAGCATCCCCGTCCGCCGCGACGGCAAACGGCTCTGGGTTCGCCATAAAAAGGACGACGTCGCCGTTCTCCGCCTTGCCGACCCGCTCCCCGTTCCCGTGGGTGCCATCCCCATCGCCGCGCTTGCCGACGAAGCCGCCCTCAAAGCCTCCCGGCTCAATGTCGCCAGCCCGATCTTCATCCTCACCTACCCGAAAGCATTCGAGGCCAGCGAAGCCGGATTCCCCGTCACCCGGCAGGGAATCATCGCGAGTTATCCGTTCATTCCATTTGCGAAAAAGCACAGCTTCCTCGCTGACTTCACGGCATTTGGCGGCGACAGCGGCGGCCCTGTATTCGTCGCCGGCGCAGAAGGCCATCCGATGGTCGTTGGCATGGTCTTCGCCCAATTCCGCCACGACGAACAAATCAAATCCGAGTACGAAGAACGCAGCATCCACTACCCCCTGGGCCTTGGCGACGTCCTCCACGCCCACTATGTCCGCGAAACCATCGAGCTCGCCGCCCGCCCCGACGCCGCCTCCACGCCCGAGAAATAGCGCGATTTTCAGAACTACTTCCCGTCGTCGGGTGAAATGAGTGTCAGCTCAATGAGCTGAAACCGCCCGTCCATCCAAGCCGCTGCGCTCACACAGCGCGCTCTGCGTCGCCTCTTTTCTTGAACCCGAACGCCGCGTTTGAGGGCCGAAGGCTCGCATCTATTTCAGCCTGGTTTGCCATCGTCCCGTCCCGTTCATAATCACGCATCTTCACTGTAAAAAACACGAATAGTGGTGTTTTGCACACAAAGTTATCGCTTCGCGTTTGCGAGATGGCGAATTCGTTCGGCGTCCCACACGCGCAGCGCCAATCAACCTAAAACCCGCAGTTGTTGTCCGCAGATTTCGCGTCGTGGCTCACCCCGCCCTCTTGCGTGAAATCCTTAACGCGAAGCGTAGATCAAAAGTGCGTGCGCCCAGAAAAGATGCGCTTCGCGTAAAGAGATTCACAAGGGGGCTGCGTGAGCCAAGACGCGCAATCGCCGCGTTCGGGATAACCACACGCTGTAGCTACCGCCGCTCTCAAATTTACCGCTTCGCGCGATTCGCACGCGAACATTCCCGGGCTTGATTGAAGGACGGCCGCTCCGGTTGGTCTGTGCTCTCGGTGCTTGGGGCCGCCGGAGGAGTTCAGGGAATGTGGAGTCGAGGCTCCCTTTTTGCGTCATTCCTATTGGCGGAAATAGAAATCGAAAATGTACCAATTGCCATCATACGGTACGTATTTCTCAACTTCGGGAATATCGGCAGGATGATCGGGAAGATATGCGACACCAACGATCCGAGTTGAAAGCATTCCTGTGGTTTCGAGGTGAAACCAGACGGAAACGTCTCCGCTCGCAGGACGAACCGCTTCGACCTTTGACCAAAAGAGCAAGTCGCGTAGTTTTTCCGTATCAACTGGCACGTCCCTTATTTTGTCACCCACCTTTTTGTCCTGCCGGACCACGTCAACAACGGCCTCCAACGACCGCCCATGCTTATTGAAAAGGGCGATCGTTTCCCGGTACGGGTGACTTCGGGATTATGCGTAAAACCCGCCAAGCAATAAGACGAGCGCGGCAAATAGAAGCTTCCGATTCATGATTGAATCAGACCGCGAATCACCTTGCGAGCGACTTGCCACCGAAGACACGGGCGCGCTCGCCGGTGGAAAGTTCGCGCCATGTTCCGGGCTGTAGCCCGCCGAGATCGAACTCGCCGATGCGGACGCGGATGAGGCGGAGGGTGGAGTGTCCGATGCTGGCGGTCATTTTGCGGACCTGGTGGTTTTTTCCCTCCACGAGCGCGAGGGCAATCCAGCAGTCGGGGACGTTTTTGCGAAAGCGAATGGGCGGGTTGCGCGGCGGCATGAGGGGCTGCGGTGAGAGCAGCCATGCTTTGCACGGGAGCGTCTGGATGTCGCCGATGACGACGCCGCACGCCATGGTGGCGAGGGCCTCGGGCGTTGGGACGCGCTCGACTTGCGCCCAGTAGGTGCGGGCGTGGGCGTTCTCGGGGATGAGGAGGCGTTTGTTTAAATAGGGCTCGTCGCTAAGGAGGAGAAGTCCTTCGCTATTCGCGTCGAGCCGGCCAAGTGGATAGACGTCCTTCGGGAAGCCGAACTCTGCGAGGGTGCGGTTCGCCGAGCCGTCGGGCGTGAACTGGCTGAGGACTCCGTAGGGTTTGTTGAAAGCGATGAGCACGCGCGGCTATTCCTCGGGTGTGCCGATGAGGGTGATGATTCCGCTCGCGAGCTCACGGATCTTTTTCAGTTCGTCTGCGACGGGTGGCGCTGCGGCGTCTTTGATCGAGAGCGTGCGGATTTCCGCGAGGCTCTTTGCAAGTCCCGCGAAGAGCTTGGTTTTTTTGAGCGAGGGGTTGATCGTCTCCACTCGGTCGATGAAGTAATTCAACACATCCGGCTGCACGAGGATGGCCGCGCGCTCCGGGGAATATTGTTCGGAGACAAGCCCGGCGGCGATTTCCAATCCACGAGTCCAGCCGCCGAGTGCGACGAGGTGGGCGATCTCTTCGTCCTTGAGCGCCATCATCGCTTTCTCCACGTCGCGCTGGGTGGCGATGAGTTCGGCGCGGATGCCGCTCCAGTCTTTCGATCCGGCTTTTTCGAGGATGCTCTTATTGTGGCGTGTGACGTGGTCGCTGACGCCTAGACCCTTCGCGTGGCGGAGCAAAAGGCGGCCGATGTCGTCGAGCCGCGATTGCTTTTCCGCAGACACCGCGAGGAGTCCGTCGGCGAGCAGAATGCCGGTGCTTAAAGCGAGGCGGGCGCGATCTCCGGGGACGGAATCGGGAAGCTCGCGGGCGACTTTGTCGAAAGTGATCGGGCGAAGTTCCTTCAACGCGGTGAAGAGCGTCTCGATGCTCGGCGTCGTGAACGAATTCACACCGAGCTCTTCCTTCATGTGCCCCGCCCCCTCCTTCGCCGCGCCTTTGTCCGCCTTTGGTTTATCTGCGGCAAGGCAGACGCCCGCCGTGGCAAACAGTGCCACCGCCAATCCGCAAAGAAATTTTCCCGGCATCAAACCGCCCGTAAACCCAAGAGTCATGCCTCTCTTGTGACTGTGGATTGCAAAAAATGCAGCTTCAAAGTGGAGGGCCGGAGAAATGGTCGCGAATTGAAGTTTCGCCGAGACGGTATGGGGGCTGCTACGAATGGATACAAATCATGCTCAATCAGCCCATTAGAACCTGTGTAACTCTACTCGCCGCATCGGCAGCCGCGTGGGCGCAAACGCCCTTGCAGCCGGGCTCGGCACAAATCGAGCAAGCCCGGCAGATCAACATCCCGGAAGCACGGGTAAGCCTCACACCCAAGCCGAGGCCGCAGTCTGAGATCGAGAAGTTTGACGCCGAAACGGACGACGCTTTTGGCGCGCAGGTCATCCTCAAAGAGAACCCAAAAATCATGCCGTTCACCGGCTGGGCGGAAGTGGCGGGATTCTACACAAACAATGTTGCCCTGGCCCGGCGCGGACGGATCGATGACACGTTCCTCACAAATACTTTCGGGCTCGCATATCACAAGGCTCTGAGGCCCGCGCTCATGTTCGACGCCTCGGTCCGCGGCACTCTTTACCGCTACAATCGTTTTAACGAACTCGACTTCCAAAGCCTCGACCCGAGCCTCTCCCTCACCTGGCTTCCCGGGAAGCTTGAGAACACGGCGCTTTACGTGCGCTATGGCTTCAACCAACTCACGACAGCCTCCAGCGGCACCGAGTTTTTCAGCAGTCATTCGGTAGCGGTCGGCGCACAAAAAGTGTGGCCGCTCGCCCGCGCACACTCGGTGATTGCCGGCGTGCAGGCGCAGTGGAGTTGGGCGGACCCATCCGAGTCACAGCGCGATGAATACAGCGCCTACGTCGGCTATCACGCAGATATTGCACGAAATTTTTCCACCGATTTGAACTACCGCTTCGCCGTGTTTGACTACCGCGACTCATCGATCGGACGGCGCGATCATAGTCACATCGTCACACTCGCCTTTCGCTACGCGCTGGAGGACTGGCTGTCGGTTTCCGCGACCACCTTCTGGAATTCGAATTCATCGAACTTCGATGTGTTTGGCTACGAAGTGTGGAACGTCGGCGGCAATCTCGGACTCTCCGCGAAGTTCTAAGGCGGGAATCACCGCACAAACTCGACATTCACCGGTGCGCCGACTTCGCCGATGATTGCCTGAAACGTCAGCCGTCCCGTGACCGTGTCCACCGCGTGCATCGCAAGGTCGTTGCTCTCCTGACCCGCCGCGATGAGCCACCGGCCGTCCGGCGAAATATCAAAGCCGCGCGGCACTTTCACGCGGGCATCGGCGATTTCCACGAGCGTGAGTTTTCCGTCGGAGGCGATGGAAAATACGGCGATGCTGTCGTGCCCGCGGTTTGAGACATAGAGGAATATCCCGTCCGGGTGGCAGTGAATCTCGGCGCTCGAACTGCTCTCCGGCTTGGTGCCTTCGGGGAGCGTGCTCAGCGTGTGAATCGGCGTGAGGACGCCGTTCGCCGCGTCGTGGACGAACGCTGTGACGTCGCTCTTCATCTCGCCATTTACAAATGCGAACCCGCCGTTCGGATGGAATGCCAGATGCCGCGGCCCGCTGCCCGCCGGGACGCGTCCGCTCCTCGGTTCGCTGGGCGTCAGCGTCCCGCGGGCCGCGTCGAATTTGTAGATGAAAATGTCGTCCGTCCCGAGGTCGCACGCATAGACGAATGCGCCGTGGTCGTAGATGGCATGGGCGTGAGGTTCCTTCTGCCGTGCCGCATCCGGGCCGCTCCCGACATGCTTGATCGAGGCACTCATCGGAGCCACCGAGCCGTCCTCTTTGATCGGAAGGCAAGCGATGGAACCGCTGCCGTAGCTCGCAGCGAACACATTCCGCCCAGAGGCATCCACCCACACATGGCAGTTGCCCTTGTCCTTGGTCGGCTCGGAGTTCAGCTTGCGCAAAGTGCCGTCTGCCTCGATGGCAAAAGCGCCCACGGCTCCTCCGCCTTCATCCAGCACGGAATAGAGCAGTTTCTTCGTCGGATGGAGCGCTACGAACGAGGGATTCGTGGCTTTTGCCGCCAGCCCGAGGATTCGCGCCTCGCCGGTCTGCGAATTCAGCGTCCCGTGGTAAATCCCCTCGCTCAATCCCGTCTTCGTGTAAGTGCCGACGTAAAAAGAGATATCAGTCGTGGTTGTGGCGTTTTTCATCGGGCGCTGGGTAGCAGCTTCCGGAGCGTCGGCAAGCGCAAGCGCAAACAGAAACCTCGACACGGATGAGCCTTTGACAATAAGCGGAGGTATGAAACTGACTCTACTCCTCTCGTTCACCTTCGTCATGGCCGCGGTCGCTGCGGAGCGTCCGAATATCATCTTCATCATGTCGGACGATCACGCAGCGCATGCGATTTCATCCTATGGATCCAAGGTGAACCAGACTCCGCAGCTCGACCGTCTAGCCAAGAACGGCACCCGGTTTGCCAATGCGTTCGTCACCAACTCCATTTGCACGCCGAGCCGGGCCACCCTCCTCACGGGCAAATACTCGCACCTGAACGGGACGCCGGTTTTCAACACATTTGACGGTTCGCAGCAGACTGTCGCGAAGATCATGCACGGGGCGGGCTATCACACCGGGATGATCGGCAAATGGCATCTCGGCTCCGACCCGACGGGCTTTGACCGCTGGATCGTCCTGCCTGGGCAGGGTGTGTATAATAATCCTGCATTCATCACCCCGGCGGGACGCATCACCGTGAATGGATACATCACAGACGTCACCACGGACCTCGGCCTTGAGTTCCTGGAAACGCGCCCGAAGGACAAGCCGTTCCTCCTTTTCCTACACCAGAAAGCGCCGCACCGGAACTGGACACCGAGCGAAAAGTATCGCGAGGAATTCGCACAGAAGACCTTCGCCGAGCCTGCGACACTCTTCGACAAATACGAAACGCGCCCAACTGCCCTGCCGTCGAACCAACAGACCGTCGTCGGCGATTTGAACAACCGCGACCTCAAACTCGAAGGCCCCGGAAAAGGGCCGAATATCGTGCCGACAGAACTCGAAGTGAAACAGGCCGACGGCTCCGTGAAAAAACTCACCGGCGATGATCTCACCCGCTACAAATACCAGCGCTACATGCAGGACTATCTCGCCTGCGTGCAAAGCGTGGACGACGGCGTGGGCCGCGTGCTCGACTATCTCGACAAGTCCGGACTTGCGGCGAACACCCTGGTTTTTTACACGGCGGACAATGGATTCTTCCTCGGCGACATGGGCCTTTACGACAAGCGATTCATGTATGAGCCGAGCCTGCGCGTGCCGTTGCTGGTCAGCGGGCCCGGCGTGAAAGCAGGCGGAGTCACCGACGCATTCGCGCTGAATACCGATTTTGCATCCACCTTCCTCGACTACGCCGGCCTGCCCATTCCCGCCGATATGCAAGGCCGCTCGCTCAAGCCCGTGCTCGCGGGCGAAAAGCCGGCCGACTGGCGCACCGCGATGTATTATCGCTACTACCATGACCCCGGCCACCACAACACGCGCGCCCACTACGGAGTCCGCACCGCCACGCATAAACTAATCCACTACTGGAAGCAGGACGGGTGGGAACTTTACGATCTCGTCGCTGACCCGAACGAACAGCGCAACCTCGCAAACGATCCCGCACACGCGACCAAGCTTGGTGAGCTGAAACTCGAACTTGCCCGCGTGAAGAAGGAGACGAAAGACGACGACCAATTCGCGGATAAACTTCCGAAAGACGGAGTGGACGCGGCAAACAACGCAAAGCCGCTCGGCGTGAAAACCATCGCCGAGGCAATCTCGGTCTCGGTCTCAAAATAGAGTAGAGTCCCACGGTTGACGCATCGCAAAGGCGCGACTACTCTTGCGCCGCAAAACATGCAGAAGCTCGAATTTACAGAGGCTGTTGAACTCATCACAGATGCCGATCCACGCTATTCGCGTGAGGCTTACTTCTTCCTCCGCGAAGCGCTCGACCAGACGGTGAAAATGCGGAAACGCCAGCTTGGTGAAGGTGGTCACCTCACCGGCGCACAGCTCTGCGAGGGCATCCGGCTTTGCGCCCTGAAGCAATACGGACCAATGGTCCCGACGGTGCTGGACTACTGGGGAGTCAAAACCACGGACGATTTTGGTGCCATGGTCTGGAACCTGATCGAGTTGGGTGTCTTCGGCAAGACACCCTCGGACTCCATCGAAGACTTCAAGAATGTTTACAATTTCCACGATGCATTCGTGGCACCGTATCTTCCCGAAGGCGCGGACAAAAAAGAAATCACGCCCAAGCGCATCGCGCGAGTGAAGTCCTAGCCCAATCGCAGAATGGGCCGTTTCGCCAAGGTTCTCGCCGACATCGCAGCTCGGCTCAAGGACGCCGGAGAGTTCACGCTCGAAATGCGCATTAGCGCCTACAAAGCGGCGCTCAAGGAGAACTCGGATTTCATCACGAATACGAAGCGCGAAGTCGTACACCCCGGTCTCGCCGAGGGCCGGGAGCGGGCGGAAAGCCTCGACGACTTCCTCATTCACCTGCTCGACGAGGCGGCAAAAGCCGCCAACTCCGGAGTGCGCGTTCCTCCCGTGATGATTGCCGTGGCGCTCGGAGGATATGGCCGAATGGAGCTAAACCCCGTGAGTGATGTGGACGTCACATTCATCCACGGCGGCGGTCCGAAATTTCCGCCGGGCTTCGAGTTCATCGTGCGGGAGATTTACGACATCATCAGCGGCTGCGATTTTTCGCTCGGGCACAGCACGCGCAGCCTCAATGAAACCATCGCAGAGGCGAATAAAGAGATGCAGTCGAAGACCGCAATGCTGGAGTCCCGCCTGCTTTGGGGCTCTGAGAAGCTCTATGAGAAATTCCGTGAGCGCTTCGAGAAAGAGTGCATCAATGGAAAAGTTGAAAAGTATCTGAAGGAGCGTGTCGCCGACCAGGCCGAGCGCCACGGGAAATACGGCGAAACGCCTTACATGCAGGAGCCAAATCTCAAGAACGGCTGCGGCGGACTGCGCGATTATCAGAACCTGCTCTGGATGGCCCGCGTGAAATACGGGGTACGGACGACGGCGGAGCTCGTGGAGAAAAAATACATCAACGAGAGCGAGCAGGCGGAGCTTGAGGACGCTTACGAATATGTTTTCCGCCTGCGCACCGAGATCCACCACCTCACCGGACGGCACACCGACATCATCCTCACAAACCAGCAACTCCCGCTGGCAAACCGGCTCGGCTATGAGGCCAGGTATCCCGACATCCTGCGCCGCACGGAGGCATTCATGCGCGACTACTTCCGGCACGCGCGGAATATTTTCGAGCTTACCGAACTGGTCTCCGAAAAGCTGGCTCTGCCCACCGCGCAAGCCCAGAAGCCGCTGGGATTATTCCGCTTTCTCCCGTTTCGCAAACGGACCACGGGTAAGGAAATATTCGATGGGCTGATTGCCACCGGCGACCGGCTGACGTTTGAGAACCGGCAGATATTCAAGCCCGACCCTTCGCGCATGATGAGGGTCTTCCGACACGCCCAGCAGCGCCAGCTCGTGATGACGGCTGAATTGCGGCAGCTCATCCGTCGCAGGCTCAAATACGTGGATAAGGACTTCATCCACGACCGCGTAAATGCCGAGGTTTTCGCCGAGATTCTCCGACAAAAAGGGCAGGTTGGACCGATTCTGCGGCTCATGCACCGCGTCGATTTCCTCGGGAAATTCCTACCCGAGTTCGGCGGACTCACGGCGCTCGTGCAGCACGAGTTTTTCCATCGCTACACGGCGGATGAGCACACTCTGGTTTGCGTCGAGAAGCTGGATGGATTACTCGACAACGAAGACCCGAAATTCGCGGGCTACAGCGAGCTCTTCCAGAAAATGGAAGACTCCTTCCTGCTCTATCTCGCGCTCATCCTTCACGACACCGGCAAGGCTGCAAACGTCCGCTCGCATTCCGACGTGAGCGCCCTCAACGCACAGACTGTCGCCAAGCGGCTGAAGCTCAGTGTGCCACAGCGGCAGTTCCTCATTTTCCTCGTCGATTGCCACGATCAACTCGCCAAGACCGCACAAACGCAGGACCTTGATGACACTGCAACGATCGAGGAATTTGCCGGCATCGTAGGAGACCAGACGCGACTCGACGCGCTCATGCTTCTTACGACCGCCGACGGACTGGGTGTGGGCGATGCGAAGATGTGGAACGACTGGAAGATGTCGCTCATGTGGAATCTCTATCGGCAGACCACGGCATTCTTCACCGACGCGGCAGCCTATCGCGAGCAGCGCGCCGGCCATCGCAAGGAACTTCGGCAGGCGGTCGGACTGCTTCTCGAGGAGAAAGACTGGGAATTCGAAATCGACGAACATTTCAAGTCGATGCCCGATCGTTACTTCCTCAGCGAGCGGCACACTGCGGAAGTTATCGCGCATCATGTCCAACTCTTCCGCCAGTTTCTCGAAGAGCGGTGGAACGACGACGAATCCATCCTCCTACCCATCGTGGACTGGAGCGCGCACCCACACTCCGGGCACAGCACGCTACAAGTGGTCACATGGGACCGCCATCAACTGCTCGCCCGAATCTGCGGCAGTATTTCCGCGGCGGGACTCAGTATTCTCAGTGCGGACATTTTCACCCGCGAAGACGGCCTGGTTCTCGACACGTTCCGCATTTGCACGACCCGCTTCGAGGCAATCACAGACAAACGCGACCGCGATCGCGTGAGCAAGCATCTGACCGAGTCGTTGAAGAATGAGCACTTCGATTTCCTGCCGCTCATGAAAAAGGCGTTCGGTCGTGTCGGCAGCACCACGCTCGATTTCCCCACGCGCATCACGATCGATTCCGATTCGCACCCGCAGTTTACCATCGTGAAACTGACGACCCCCGATCGCCTCGGCCTCCTCCACGATCTGCTCCGCGCAATCAGCGACGCAGGCTTCGAAATCAGCGCAGCCCGCATCGCGACGGAAAAAGGAGCTGCCGTGGATACATTCTACGTCGGCGAGAAAGTGGGCGTCGAAAGCACCAGACAATTGATCATGCCGAAAACATCGAATCCCGAAGCGCTGCGCCGCCTCCGCGTCGCGCTGGGCAACGCTGCGCAGCTACCGCAGTAGCGTCACTCCGCCGTCGATATCGTATGCGCTGCCGGTGATGAACGCCGCTTCGTCGGAGACCAGGAAAGCGACGAGTGAAGCCACTTCCGACGGTTCCCCCATCCGTCCGATGGGCTGCCACGCGGAGAGCTTTGCGAACATCTCGGCCTTTTTGTCAGGGTAGTTCTTCTCCAGATAGCCGTCCACGAACGGAGTGTGAATGCGCGCGGGGCACACGCAGTTGCAGCGGATGCCCTTGTCCACGAAGTCGCGCGCCACGCTCATCGTCATACTGAGCACCGCGCCTTTGGTCATCGAATAGGCAAATCGGTCCGAGATGCCGAGCTTTGCGGCCACCGAACAGAGGTTCACGATTGCGCCGCCGCCGCTCATCTTCTCCACGCCAAAATGCAACCCGTGGTAAACCCCACGCACGTTCACCGCGTAGAGCCGGTCGAGGTCTTCGGGCTTCGTGCCGAGCACATTGCCGATGTGGGCGATACCCGCGTTGTTCACAAGGATATCGAGCTTCGGCACTCCGGAAAACGCGACGCGCATCGCCTCGGTATCCGAGACATCGGCGGGCAGAACGGTGCATTGCCCGCCCACTGCGGAAATCGCCGCGAGCGTATCGGCGGCGCGCTCGGCGGAAAGCTCCACGGCAAAAACATGCGCGCCTTCTGCGGCGAGCCGTTCTGCAATTGCGCGGCCGATGCCCGAGCCGGCTCCGGTGACGACGGCGGTTTTGTTGTTAAGTCGCAGCATGGTTTTCAAACAGGATACTCCCAGCCTTTGCGGTAGTCGCGGCGAAGGAGCTTGTTGGCTTCAGCATCGCCGGAGCACTCCCATTTATCCGCGTCCCAATGGATACTGCGACCGAGCTTCATGCTGGCCATGCCGAGCAGCGCCATGTTTGTGGCGAGAGCGATCTCGCCGATGTCAGCTCTGGGCTTTGCTCCGGTCTTGATCGCACCGAGGAAATCGGCCCAAAGCTCCTTGATGTTCTGTTCGTCCGGCGCGTTGAGTTTCGCGTCTTCGTGAATGACAGCGTCTTTGTCGTTGCTCGGATAGAACGTCCATCCCTTCTGCCAGCCCATGTGAAAAACACCCTTCGTTCCGTAGAAATAGCAGCCGACGTTTTCGCCTTTGTCCGTGGGGTTCCCCGCGAATTTCCGGTGCTCCCACTGAACGTCAAATTTATCGAACTTGAACGTCGCGAGCTGATGATCCGGCGCGTCGCTCGTCTGTTCGTTCGCCGTGAGAATCGGCTTTCCGGCAATGGGACGTCCACCCGAACTGAAGATCGTGGAAGGAGCGCGTTCACCGGTGATCCAGAGCACTTGGTCAAGCCAGTGAATGCCCCAATCGCCCAGCTGGCCATTTGCGTAGTCAAGATAACTGCGGAAGCCGCGCGGATGAATCGCACCGCGCCAGGCTTGATCCTTTTTACGCGGGTCGCCGCCGTTGTAAGGACGCAGCGGTGCCGGACCGCACCACATTTCCCAGTCGAGTTCCTTTGGCACTTCGACCGTGGGCAGCGGCTTTTCCGCGCCACCGCCGTAGTGAACGAAACAGCGCACCATCCCGATATTTCCGAGCTTTCCGCTACGGATGAATTCGCGTCCGCTTACGTTGTGCGGCGAGACGCGGCGGTGCGTGCCGACTTGCACGACCCGACCGGTCGAGCGGGCCGCTGCGACCATCGCCTTGCCTTCCAGCACGGTGTGCGAAATCGGTTTCTCCACGTAAACGTGCGCGCCAGCTTTCACCGCCGCGATCATCGGCAGCGCATGCCAGTGGTCCGGCGTACCGATGATTGCGATCTCCGGCTTCTCCTTCGCGAGCAACTCCCGGTAATCGCGATACCGCTTCGGCTTATCGCCCGTCCCGGCGGTCACGTTCTCCTGCGTGGCGTCGAGCTGACGTTCATCGACATCACACAGCGCGACAATGCTGCATTCGCCGCTCGCCATCGCTTCGCGGAGAATGTTGTTCCCCCACCAACCGCAGCCGATGAGCACGGTGCGGAGTTTTTTGCCGGACTTATCCTGGGCGCGGATGTGTGGTGCGAGCGACAGAGCGCCGGCGGCGAAAGCCGAGTGGGTGAGAAAGGAGCGACGGTTCATCATGGTGGACGGTTGTAGCGCGCTGCTCACAGAATTGTGAATCACGAAGTTCCCCGGTTCTCGTCTGCGCTACCCAGCAGGCAAAACTTTCATCGCGTATCGCTCCCCAGTTTTGCGCAATCCGATTTTCGCGCCGAACGTCTCGCTGAGATTCTTCGCAGTGAGCACGCTCTCTTTTTTACCAAAGGCACAAACGCGGCCCGCAACGAGGAGCAGTGCGTGAGTGAGCGATGGCAGGATCTCCTCGACGTGATGCGTCACGAAAAGAAGCGCGGGCGCGGTCTTCGACGAAATGAGGCGCTCCATGAAATCGAGAAACCGTTCGCGGGCTACAGGGTCGAGGCCGGCGCATGGTTCATCGAGAATGAGCACGCTCGGTTTGGCCATGAGCGCGCGCGCAATGAGCACACGTTGACGCTCGCCCTGGCTGAGCACTCCCCATTCACGCTTGGCGAGATGGGCGCACTCGGACCGCTCCATCATCTCGAGCGCCTCGCGTTTATCGGTGCGGGTGACGCGCCCCCAGTAGTCGAGCATCGCGTATTTCCCGCCGATGACCACGAGTTCGGCAGGATCCCAATCGGGCACCTTCTGCCGGATGGAACTGCTCACGATGCCGACGCGCTCGCGGAGTTTCCGCCAGTCGGTTTCACCGAACGTCTCGCCAAGTAACGAGACGCTGCCTCCCGATGGAGTCAGGTATCCGGTGAGCGCAGAAAGCAGCGAAGTCTTGCCGGAGCCATTCGAGCCGAGGATGACCCAGTGTTCGCCGGGCTGAACGACCCAGTCGAGCCCGCTGATGATTTGTGTGCCGTCGCGGGAAATGCGCAGCTTGTCGATTTGAAGAATGGGGCTCATGGAAGTAAATCGGGACGGCGTTCGCGGGTGCGTGCGATGGCGTGTTCACGCCGCCATTTCGCGATGTTTTTGTGATGCCCGCTGAGGAGAATCTCCGGCACTTTCCATCCGCGAAAATCGAACGGCCGCGTGTACTGCGGGAACTCTAGCAGCCCGCTGGCAAAGCTGTCGTCGCCGGCGCTGGCCTCGTCGCCGAGCACTCCGGGGAGCAGTCGCACGATGGCATCCACCACGACGCATGCGCTGATGACTCCGTTCGTCAGCACGTAGTCGCCGATGCTGATTTCATCGTCCACGATGTGATCCAGAACTCGCTGATCCACTCCTTCGTAGTGCCCGCTGAGAAATACCACGTGGCCGCGCCGCTCGGCATATTCCCTCGCGATGGCCTGGTCGAATCGCCTGCCGCACGGGCTCATATAGACGACGCGCGTTTCAGGCGTCTTCACGGATTCGATGGCTTCGAAGATCGGCTCGCATTTCATCACCATCCCCTGCCCGCCGCCGTAGGGCATGTCGTCGGCCGTGTGATGGCGGTCGTGCGCCCAATCACGGATGTCGAGCGAGCGAAACGCCACGGCTCCTTTCTCCTGAGCACGCTTCATGATGCTCTCGCCCAGAATCGCCGTGGCGATGCCGGGAAAGAGGCTCAGGATGTCGATCTGCATCGCCGGAGTTGTCATTCGTGAGGCTTGGATGAAAGAAACCGCCGCGCTCGGCAAGCGGGACCTTGCCTACCCCTGCAAGTTTGTCTGCGAAAAGAGACGCTTGAAATTGGCCTCCACCTGCTCCGCGAGAGCCTCGACAGAAACGCCGCGCAGCTCTGCGAGAGCCTCGTAGCACATGAAAAGATTCAGCGGATGATTGATGCCGCCCGGCAGCGGATGCGGATTTTTTTCCGCCGGCGGCGCGAGATCCGGCGCATCGGTCTCCACAAGCAACCGGTCCATGGGAATGACCGCGAACGCCTCACGCTGCGCCGATTTCCGCTCGTGCAGATAGTAGGGCGAGAACGAGAAATACGCGCCGAGCCGTGCAAACCCCGGCACCATCTCCGCCGCGCCGCCGTAAGCGTGGAGCAAATATCCGCACGCCGGCAGCGGTGTGCGCTTCAGCGAATCCCACATCGCGCCCCACGCCTGCACGCAGTGGATGCTTGCGGGAAGGTTGCGCTTCGCCGCGAGCGCGAGCTGCCACTCAAAGCACTCCGTTTGCTCCGCGATGTTGTGTCCTTCGACCCAGCGGTCGAGGCCGATCTCACCGATGGCCGCGCCGGGACACTCCTCCAGCGCAGCGAGCAGCTTCTCCTTCCACTCCGCAGAGCGCAAAGGCACATGCCACGGATGCAGACCAAACGAAGCACGCACCCACGACACGCCGGCGGCCAGCCGCGCGACCGCGGGCCAGTCCTGCTCGCGGGTGCCGTTCACGATCGCGCCGTTCAAGCCGCAGCTCGTGAGCCGGCTGATTGCTTCATCGCGAATCGAATCGAGGCGCGCGTCGTGCAGATGATTGTGGGCGTCGTAGTAAAACACGCATGCAGCCTGGCGAAAGGAGCCGCTCCTTTCGATAACCAAAAACCCGCTCTCCCCTGCCCTCCCATACCTGCTCCGCCGTCTTCCCGTCCCCGCCGTCTTTGCTATCGTCCACCTACATTCTCAAGATGCCAGCCATCGTCATAAAGGGCAAACAGAGCGGTGTCTGGTGCTTCACCTGAGTATTTATGATATCCGGTGCCGCGATCAAAGGCTGCTCCGAAAGGAGTAGGGGTGTACAAATAGGTGAAATTTACGACGCTTACGGTTTTACCTCCCAACTGGCTCGGTGCTCCGATGCTGGTGACCTGTGCGGCTTTTCTCGTTGCCATCTTAAGGGCTAATATCTGATCTAACGTCCCCTCCGTGGTGAGCACGAATTCGCGCCCCTTTCCCGTGGAGTGTGCCTCCCATCTTTTATAGCTTCCGGCGGTGGATTGCTTCATCTCAATGAGGCCATCTTTCGTCGCAGCGACGAAAAACTTAACGAAGTTTGCTTCCTCCCAATCCCAATTCTCTCCACGAGCTTTGGACTCTGAAGGTGGAAAGGTATCGGAGGATATACTGCGTAAGAACTCCGTCACAGGGGAGAATTCCCGTTGTTGAAGCATGGCAAGTGCATTCTTGCGGGTTAAGGTAGAATTGCGGGTCCAGCCGTATAAGAGCAAACAGGCAACAGCCACAACCACACTGGCCAACACCAATCGTGCTCGCGGTGTTAGTGAGGCGAAGAACTTTGGCCATGAGGCTGCCGGAAGGGGACTGGCCTTTGGTTGGCAAACAGTCACGGCTTTGGGCTTTGGGGTTGGGCGAACAAAAAACGAAAGAGGATTCCAATGCTCTGAGCCTTCAAAGCACGCTTGGCAGTCTACCGCCGTCTGGCCGCTATCGACCAGCTTTTGAAGTTGTTGACGCGGAACAGGTCCGACAACCTTTCCATTCTCGTCGGTGTAGTAGAGGTTCATGATTGTTTGGTGGTGTAGCTCATGTAGGCGTTAGCGTGATTTAGAAGGCCCCCCAGAAAAACTTCACTTCGAGGAAATCCACCAAGGAGGGGATGGCGGTTTTGGTGGCGGCAAAGGAATCCCTGCCTCTAAAGCGGCAAGGTCGGCAACATCCTCCTCAATCTGCCGGTCAATCTCGTAGGCTGTTGGAGTGCTACACCTGTCTGCAAGTTGCCGAACGGCTTTCAACCGAATCTCTTCGGCTCCTTCGGATGTTCGGGCTACGCCAACGATTAGCCAGTCTGCTACGCCTCCGCGCTGCTGCTCGAAATAGAAATGGTGGTTCCGTGCGACCATTTCCGAAAATCTCTCGATCACGAGCCTCCTTTCCCTCGGGCTCCAGACCACAACGTAACATTCGGGCAAATCAGAAAAATCAGAAGAAAGGATGTTCATACGAATCGAGACATGAGGAGAATGGCTTGATGACCGAAAGTCGAACATATCCGTGCGTTTTCAACAATGGGCGTTCTCGGGGACCGACTTGTCAGACGATTGCAGGGTTGGGCGATCGTTGGGTTTGGTTTTATTGTGGCGGGCGGGAGCAGTTACGAACTTTTGGTTCTGCGCGGATGGCCGGGATATTTTCGATGGGAGCAAATATCCGGGTATTCTTCGCCGCACCCAAAAATGCCGACTCCGCGGTTTGCCCGCGGAGTCGGCGATTGAGTTTGAGTTTAAGCGGTTGCGGCTTGCACTAGCCGCCGACGATTACTTCTACGACCTGGCTCCAGATGCCTACTTGCGCGTCGTCCACGTGGAAGATGGCGCGGTATTTCCATTTGGTGAGCGCGGCGGGGAAGGGCGTGGTGTCGGTGTAGCCGGGGGTGGTGTCGGAGGCGAGGTTCACCCAGCCTTGGCCTCGATCGACTTGGAGCTCCAGAAGGTCGAGGTGTTCGCTGAAACCTTCCCAGCTCCAGCCGATGGCTACGACATTGCCTTCGATTTTGGCGGTGATTTTTGGCTGGATGGTGGCGAGGTCGGGGCCGGTCTTCTCGGCTCCGACGATGCCGAGATCTTTGCCGATCACTTCGGTGTAGCCGTCGGAGTTTTTGATGTCGGCGATGAGCTGAAACAGGCGGTCGAGCGCACCGGGCTTTACGGCGACGGTGCCTGCGGGCAGTGCGGGTGCGGCGAACGTGGTGAGGACTTGCGGGTCTTCGCCAGTGCCGTTCATGGCGGCGTTTGCGGCCGCTGTGCACGAGGGCGCGAATGCGCGGACGGCGGGCAGCCATTTGGATAGGATGTAAACGAGCCACTTGGCATCGGCAATTCCCCCGGCCATTTGCAGGACGGTGATGCTGGTGAGGACGGCTTGGTAGCCTGCGGCTTTGGCGATGAAGTTTTCCAAAAATGGAATCTGATTGGCAGTGCGACTTGGATAGTAAACTTGGCGTTTCATTCGTTTTGTTTTTGTTGGTTTTGTTTGACTGACAGTTTCGTAGGGCGTGAAGCCGGGGTCGCCCGGTTCCAAAAAGAAGCCCCAATGTACATTTGGATCATCGAAGGTGAACGGGAGTCCGGTGAACGGGTTGATGGCGTCCCAGTGGAGCGGTTTCATGGCGGAAAAGTGGCGGTTTTGCGAGTGAGTAGCCTTCAAGGAGGGGGGCCGTCTCGGCCCCCTGAACCACGGAGTGGTTCCCAAAAAGGCGGGATTCTCTGGGAGACGCTTCGCGCCTCAGGGGGCCGGGACGGCCCCCCTCCTTGGGGCAAAAAACACCTCCATCAGAGAAAAACGCCTTATCCCGCGCGGTTTGGGATCCATCCCGCGCGCCACGGGATGCGTTTTTCGCGGCTTGGGGGGATTTTTTTGCGGTTTGAGCGAATTTTTCCGCAGCGCCGGAGGAGTTTTCCGCCGCATGGGATTCATCCCGCGCGGCCCAATAAGCCGTTTCCGCAGCACGAGATTCATCCCACGCGGCGCGGGGAAAAAAATCTGCGGCGCGGGATTCATCCCGAACGCCGCGGGATTCTTCAAAACAGGCTGCGGGATGAATCCCCAAGGGCACGGCATGAATCCCATGCCGCAGAAAAATCATCCCATGACGCACAAGATTGCGCTCGAGACACCCAAGCACGCCGATCCCCGGCAGTTGCTGCGTGTTTTGTAGTGGTTGGTTGGGCAGGGCTCTCACAGGGGCGAGAAATAGGTGGTCTCCCGCGTTTATGTCCAGCGGGAAGTTAAAACACCGGCGCTTTTGAGCGTGAGTACAAGATGACTTGGTAATCCGGGGTTTCCAGACAACGTGGCAATGACTTTTCTCCAGAGAATAGTGACTCTGTCCCCGCCGTTTCTGTCGTCCCCGCCGTCTCTTTCATTCGGAAAGACGATAACGCCAGTAGTCCGGGTGACGGCTGTGGTGCTTGAAGGCGAGGATACGAAGGTGGTCGGAAAAAACCCGGTAGTAGATTGCGTACGGAAAGCGAGGCATGAGGTAATGCCTGACATCGGCCTCGATGATACTCCACCGCTCGGGAGCCTCCCCGACAATCCAAATCAACGACAAAAGCGAACGCATCGTCCTGCGGTACCGTTGCGATTGAATTCCCGGTCAGTTTTTGGTGCATTGAGACCACAGCCACCTGCGTTTTGACCTCGGTGACGATTGAGAAACAAAAACGCCGCCGGAAAAAAACCCGTTGACGTTTGCGAACCGCTGGCCCAAAGAGGGGATGTTCGGTCGCGTCATCGGCGCATGCTTCGAAGTCACGGTAGGCTATTTTCTCCACCACCCGCGAAGACTCGCCTTTCAAAGGCACGACCATCAATCACTAACGAATTTTCAATTTTCTGGTCCCACGGCTTGTTCTCATTTCGAGAATCGGTCGGCTTAACAAGAGCGGACCGCAATCCTCATCACTAAGATTAATCGGCTGGGAAGCCGATTTTCCTGCGGACCCAACGTCCGCAAACATTTATATGGCAACGAAAGCAACAAAGGCCGCCGAAAAAGCAGTGGCCACCAAACCAACCAAAAAGGCACCCGCCAAAGCGACCGCCGCAGCGCCGAAGAAACCCGCTGTGAAAAAAGCGGCTGCCGTGGAGCCCGCCGCAAAGCCTGCCAAGGCAAAAGCCGCTGCCGCAAAGCCGGTCAAAGCGGCCGCCCCAAAAGCTACCGCAGCACCTGCAAAAGCTGCCGCCAAAAAGAAGCCTTCCGCCAAGAAAGCTACAGCATCGGAAGAGACACCGGAACTTTTCGACACGACCACCGTGGCTCGCGTTGAAGCGCCCGCAAAAGCCGCGACCAAACCCAAGAGCGCCGTCGCAAAAAAGAAACCTGCAAAAGCAGCCGCACCGGAGCCCGTGGCTGCACCCGAACCCGTCGCGGAAACACCCGCGCCCGAGCCGCCTCCAGCGCCGAAAGTGGAACCAAAACCAGCGCCGGTTCTCCCGCCTCCGTCCGTCCTGCCGCCATCCTCAGTTGCGCCGCAACAAGAGGGATCTCAAGGCGGGCAGCAGGGCCAAAAGCCGCGTCCTCTTTACATCCCGCGCGAAGTGGAGGCGTTTCTCCGTGCAGCCGGGCTGCCTATTCCTCAGGAAAAGGCGCAGCTCGACGCGATCCTTGCAGCCATGCACGGCGCAAAAATCGCCGCCCAGCAAGCCACCGCCGGACTCGCACGTCCGCAACAACAACAGCAGCAGCCGCAAAATAACCCGCCGGCACAGCAGGGCCAGGCCCCGCAGCAAGGCGGACAGCCTCAACAACCGCAGCAACAGCAGCAGCCACGGCTCTCCCGCGAGGAGCGCCGTCAGCAGCACATGAAGCTGCGCCAGCAGCAGCGCGATCAACGCCGCCAGCAAAACCAGGGCGGCAATCAAGGCAATCAAGGCAATCAAGGCGGCAACCAGGGGAACAACCAACCACCCCAGCAGCCACGCAATCCAGACGAACCCCAGCAGCAGCAACAGCCGCGCGAGCCAAAAGTCGAGGAGCCGATGGAGCTCGTCGAGGCCGAAGGATACTGCGAAATTTCCGGCAAGGGATTCGGCTTTCTCCGCGACCTGAAGCGGCTCTTCCAGCCGCACCCGATGGACGTTTTCATCACGCCCGAAGTCGTGAAGCGTTTCGGAGTGAAGGACGGCCACTGGCTCAAAGTAGAAGCCAAAAAGAACAGCCGCGGAATGCAGATCAACAAGCTGCTCTCCGTCAACGGACAGCCGCCGGAGAACGTGAAAATGTGGCCTTCGTTCGAAGACCTCACGACCATCAGCCCGATCGAGCACATCAAGCTCGAAACCGTCCCCGAGCGCACGACCACGCGCATCATGGACCTTCTCACGCCCATCGGCAAAGGCCAGCGCGGCCTCATCGTCGCACCGCCACGCACCGGCAAAACGACGCTCCTTCACCACATCGCCGACGCCGTCGTGAAGAACCATCCCGAGATGCATCTCATGATTCTCCTCGTCGATGAGCGCCCGGAGGAAGTCACCGACTTCCGATGCAGCATCCCGCAGGCGGAACTCTGGGCGAGCTCGAACGACATGGACATCAAGTCACACACCCGCATCGCCACGCTCGCCATCGAGCGCGCACGACGGCTCGTGGAGAGCGGAAACGATGTCTTCATCCTGCTCGACTCCATCACCCGCCTCGGCCGTGCGTTCAACAACGCAATCGTCGGCGGCGGACGCACCATGTCCGGCGGCGTGGACAGCCGCGCGCTGGAAACTCCGCGCAAGATTTTCGCTGCGGCCCGCAACACCGAGGAAGCCGGATCGCTCACCATCGTCGCCACGGCCCTCATCGACACCGGCAGCCGTATGGACGAGCTCATCTTCCAGGAGTTCAAAGGCACCGGTAACAGCGAAATCGTGCTCGACCGCAAAATCAGCGACCAGCGCATCTACCCGGCGATCGATATTTTCCAAAGCGGCACACGGCGCGAGGAACTCATCCTTCCGGCGGACCAGCTCCATAAAATCAACGTCATCCGCCGCGGACTCGCCGGGCACAAGCCATTCGAGGCGATCGAGCGAATGCTCAGCTTCGTGAAACGCTTCCCGTCGAATGCGCAGCTCCTCCGCGAGATTCCGGGGTGAGTTGGTGAAATGACGAATGACGAATAACGAAGTCGCAGGCGTGCGGCGAATTCAACTGGTCGCTTTTCGTCATTCGTCAATCGCCCGGCGAGGGCATCGCCCCGCCCCTCCCAATTCTTTCACTTCTGTTACCGAGAAGTAATAGCGCCCGCCAATGACGCGGCATTTCTTCCCGCCCGCTCCGCCACACCCATTCTCGCCGAATACGCATGCCCTTCATGTTACATTTCGCAGACATAATGGCGGCACTACAAAGACACCTTTATCACCCTTACATGCATCAATTTTCCCGACGCCCTTCCGCGTTTACTTCCGCCCTTCTACTCGGCCTGACGTGCAGTCACGTGGTCGCCGCGACGTTTCAATGGAATAACGCCACTGGTTCGTGGAGCAATCCGGCGAACTGGCAGGCTGGCACGGCTCCTGTCGGGGCGGATTTCTCTGACATCCTTTCGTTTGCCGGCGACACAGGAACGACCGCTGGAATTCCGCCAAACTACACCGCAACGAACGACGTCGCGGCGACGCCTTTTCGCCTCAATGCACTTTCTTTCAACGCGACCGACGCCGCCGCGCTCGCTACCGATCCGCCGCTGATTCTGTCCGGAACTGCCCTCAGCTTTGGCGGTGCGAATCCCGAAATCTCTCAAAATGGGGCCGGGGCGTTTACTCTCACTACTCCGCTGCAAATTTCCAAATCGCTGCGCTTGGGCGGTGCCGGCACCGGTACGGTGACGTTCAATCGGGGCATCTCCGGACTCGGGACGATTGTGAAGGACGGCACCAGTATTTTCCGTTTTGGAACATTTCCGCCGCCACCGGTTCCACCCGCCACGACCTCGACCGCACCTTCCGAAAACTCATGGTTCGGCCCGCTCCAAATCAACGCCGGAATTGTGCGCTTTAATAACAACGCCGATTCCGGCCGAACCGCGATCCGCGCGAATCCCGTATTGCTCGCAACCGGCGCATCGCTCACCTGTACTTCGGAACTCCGCATCGGCACGCTCTCGGGCTCGGGAGGATTTCTGGAATCGCAGGTCGTCGGGACAAATACCAACACCGAAGACATTGTAATCTCCGCTTTCACCAGCGGCACCTACGGCGGCACGATTCGCCTCGGAGTTCCCACCGGAACGGGAAATGATCTTGGCGCATTGGTCGTGCGCGGGCCCGGAACACAGACCCTCACCGGACTTCTGAATCTCAGCAAAGATGTGAATGTCGGGGGCAGGCTTGTTCTGGATTCCGCCGCTTCGCTTTCCGCGCAGGCAACTGGCGCGATCGTCATGAACGGCGGCTCCTTCCGCCTCGAGAACTCAGCCACAAATAACAACAACCGTCTTCGCGATGGCGACGCGGCCTCCACCGGACTGGACTGCATCGGCGGCGGTCTTTTCCAGCTCTCCGGACACCCCGGTGGCACGACGGAAACCGTCGCCAGACTCCAGCTCTCTTCACTCGCAGGGAGCGTGAACAACAACCGCTCCGGCGAACTTTCGATTCAAGTCATTCATCGTGCAGGCTCCGGTGCCGCTACCGTGCTCACGGTGGCCAGTTATAACCGCGACGCCACGGTCTCGAGAGCAAATGCCACGGTGGAATTCTCCGCAATCGACGGAAACGGAGCTCCGCTGAATCTCGGCTCAGCCGGCCTTGCCCCTCGGATCCTTTTTTCCACGGCACCCACCCTTGCATCTTCGCTCTTGTCCAGTTCGGCGGGCACGACGAGTACCGGATGGGCGACTGTGCAAAAGTCCGACGGTATCGCGTTCGCGACCCACAGCGCGGCCAACGGCATAGCCGCGGTCACGACCACAACGCTTGCGCCCGGGACCACGGGAGCCACGATCAACTCCGAGCTCACGACTTCCGCAAGCATCACACTTGCGAGTTACGCACAAAGCAGCATCCGCCTTCGTCCATCGGCTGCGGGGCTCACTCTCACACTCGCCGCTTCCACCACACTGAACACGACGGCTCTTGCGCTCGCAGGCTCCGAAGATTTCACCATCACCGGCGGCACACTCGGCGGTGGTGGACCACGCTTTTTGAATGTAGAAAAAGCGACGCTCACCCTCGCGAGCGGTCTTGCAAATGCACAACCGCTTGTGAAATCCGGTGCAGGAGCTCTGGTGCTCACAAACACCACGAACAACGACGACCAACAGCCCACAGTGCTGAACAACGGCGCACTTCACGCCACGCCCGGCACGACCCTCCCAAATGGCGAGCTTCGTTTTCGCGGCGGCGTCCTTGGCATCGTCGGCGGCGGATCGTTCGCGCGACCGTTCATCATATCGGGCGCACCGGGCCCCGGCACGGTGAACTGGAGCGGTTTGAAATTTGTCAGCCCCGCACTGAATACACTCCCCGAAGATCGGGGAAGCGGCGGCTTTGCAGCCATCGGGGCCGACGCGAGCCTCGACCTCGGAGCAACCGGCGTGAGCAACCTTTTGTGGGAGGAAAAAGGCTTCGTTCAAAGCGGGTTTGCCCTCGTTTTGGGAAGCAATCGAGCGACGGCAACAATCGCATTCGCCGACAACCTCAGCCTCAGCTCCGGCGAATCGAACATCAACTACAACGCCCGTGAAATTCGAGTTCCCGACAACTCCGCATCCACTCTCGACCGCGCGCTCATCACCGGGGTCGTGAGCGGCACGATTCACAACGACCTTCTGAAAACAGGCGACGGAATCCTCGAACTCGCCGCCGCAAACACATTCACCGGCGCAGCCATCGTGCAGGCCGGAACGCTCGTTATATCCGGCAGCAGCAATGCAGCGGTCGCCACCGATGTGATGAGCGGCGCGACCCTCGCCGGCACCGGAAGCACCAGCGCAATCCTGCTCGAAAATGGCGGGAAACTTTCCCCGGGCGACGGATCCACCGGCACTCTGACGGCCACCAGCCTCACATGGCGCGCGGGCGGAATCGCCCGATTCGATCTTGGCGCCGCGAATGCATCCGACAAACTCGTGCTCGGCACGGGCGATTTCGAGAAGGGCTCGGCATCCGGCGTATTTGCGTTCGATTTCGGCGGAACGGGTGCGATGAATCAGACCTACACGCTCGCAACGTTTGGGAGCACTTCGTTTAGAGCTGCGGACTTTACCGCAACGAACCTCGCCGCCGGCGTCACCGGTCACTTTGTCGTCAACGGCACATCGCTCGTTTTCTCCACCAGCACACCGCCCATCGACGCATGGCGCGTCACCTATTTCGGCGCAGGCGCGGGCAACAGCGGGAACTCCGCAGATACAGCGGACCCGGACTTCGACGGACTGAACAACCTCGCCGAATACGTACTGGGAGGAAACCCCACGATACCTTCCGCAAGCGTCAAACCCGGGTACTCAATCCCGGCAGGATTCGGCACGCTCACATTCAACCACAATCTCCTGGCTACCGACGTCGCGCTCCGCATCGAAGCGCGTGATTTCCTCACGCTCGGAAACTGGCAGACGATCGCGACACTCCCAATCGGCGGAACAAGCTGGAGCACGAGCCCCGGAGTGACCGTGACCGAAAACGGCTCCGGCGGCGTCATCGCGAACGACTCCGTCGGCCCGGCGACACAGAGTCAGCGCTTTCTCCGTCTCGCGATCGATCACCAATAGGCAGATCCGGCATGAACTGAGGTCAATCGGGCATGACGAATCATTCTTAAACCCGACTACCGCGATTGAAACTCGGGGCCACGGTTCGGACGGCGAAACTGAGAACTCATGGCGAAATGACCG
>JAYUSJ010000303.1:0-13156 GCA_043755735.1 Verrucomicrobiaceae bacterium
AGTTTGAGCCGGTAAGATCGGTCGTCCCGGACCCGAGTAAAGATGCAGTGATGCGGTAAGGCGGCGCTGCTTGCTCTTCCGAGTGACGACCGTAGTGGCGCAGGCGACCCGCCTGCATCAGTCCCCCCGCGACCCGCCGGGATCAAGCCTCAGTAGCGGGGCCGTCCCTCTTTTGGGAACCATATCCCAGAGCTGTCGCACTCGGGCGGGTCGCCCGCGCAGACTATTGCAGGCGGGTCGCCTGCGCCACTACGGTGGTTTCCCGCTGAGCGCGCATCTATCGAAGCGAGCGGGCGATTTTTTCCGCCCAACTGAAGCCGAGGATACTGTGAATAATGCGGTAGCTGCGTGGTGCGGCGGGGCCGGTGACGCGGTAAGGTCCGCGAGTTTTCCGCTCGGCGGCGTAGGCGGCGGCTTCGGCGAGGTCGAAGCGGGCCCAGGTGCGAGCGGTTTCAAAGAAGACCTGTCCGGCTGCGGCAAGGTGCTTCTCGGTGAGCTTCCCGTTTTGCTTCAGCCATGCGAGGAGATTGTCGATGAGCCCGGTTCGGACGCGCGCGACCAGCCGCGGGTCTTTGCGGCAGAGCGTGCCTTCGCTCCAGATGCGATAGACGGCGCCGGGGGTCGGAGCGTATTGGAAGTTTTTCTGCGCGACAATGGCCCGCAGGTAGAGCTCGTGTTCCTGGCAACACGGCTGGCCTTCCTTCCATCCGCCGAGGCTCTCCAGCGTGGCTCGCCGCCAGAGCGCGCAACCGGTTTGCTGGATTTGCCAGGTGATCCACTGCGTGAAAATGTCTTCGTCGGGCGCTGTCTGGCTGAGTTCGCGGGTCGAGCCGGTATCCGTCCAGTTCTCGATCCAAATGGGGCTGTGGATGATTTCGGCGTCGGGCGCTTCGCGGAGCTGCGTCGCGATTTTTCCGGGTTCCAGCCAGTCGTCGGCATCGAGAAACTGCACCCATTCTGCCGTGCCGTGTCGCCAAGCGAGATTGCGGGCGTGCGGTGCGCCTTTCTTCTCGCCGACGAGCAAAGTCACGCGGTCGCCGAACTCGCGGACGATCTCAGCAGAGCCGTCGGTGGAGCCGTCATCGACAACGATGACTTCGGGCTCGATGCCTTGCTGGTCGAGAGCGCTCTGCACACAGTGGCGGACCCAGCGTGCGGCGTTGAAGCACGGGATGCAGATTGTGACTTTCATTTCGGCAATGTGCGGCGCCACGTCTCGTAGAGCCAGAGCGAGTAAAACGGGTAGCGGCCTTCCCAACGACCGGCGAGATAATCGTCCCACGCAGCGCGGAGCAACGGTCGCTCTAGCTGCTCGCACACGGCGGAATCGCTGGCGAAGAGCTCCGCTTCGACGCGCTCACGGAGCGGGCCGGCGAACCACTTGTCGAGCGGAACCGGGAAGCCTTTCTTCGGGCGGGTGAGGTCTTCGTTGAGCTTTCGTCCGAGCGTCTTGCGGAGGATGTACTTGCCGGTGCCGGAGTGGTGGAGCTTAAGCGAAGATGGGATGCGCGCGGCGATTTTGGCGACCTCGACATCGAGGATTGGTGTGCGCAATTCGATGCTCGCGCCCATGCTCATTTTGTCGGCTTTTTGCAAAAGGGATTCGGCGAGTTGCCAGTCGAGATCGAGAGAGAGTAAAGTGCTCAGTCCATCGCGCTGGGTGCGACATACGCCGGAGTATTCGTGTGCTCGGGCGAAAATGCGGGCCATTTGATCCGCCGTGAGTCCTCGCGGGCTGCGGATGTCGCCGGGCAGGCCTTCGCGGCGGAGCAGGATGGTCTCGGCGGCGCGCGTCGTATGGACGCGCTGAAGCAGTCGCTGCCAGCGCGAGCCGGAGTAGTCGGACGCCGGGAGAATGCTGCCAAGCCAGCGGAGCCGGTCGGTTTTATCGAGCGTGTGGAGCATTCCTCCGTAGCGCCCGTAGCCCGCGAGGAGTTCGTCGCTGCCTTCGCCGGAGAGGAGGACTTTGACGTGCTGGCGTGCGTATTGGCAAATCTTGAGGACGGCGAAACACGCAGGGTCGCCGACGGGTTCATCGAGATGCCGGGCGATTTGCTCGATGCTGGTGGCGAAGTCCGTCGCGTTGATTTCGAGGGCGTGATGACGTGAGCCAATCTCGCGCGCGGTCTCCGCAGCGCCAAGCAGTTCCGAGTCATCCGTGCCGAAGCCGACCGTGAAAGTCTGCATCGTGCCGCCGACAATTTCCTGCGCGTAAGTCACGATCGTCCGGCTGTCGAGGCCGCTGCTGAGCAGGACTCCGAGAGGCACATCGGCGCGCAGGTGGACGCGGAGACTGTCGTGAAGTGCAGCATCGAGCGCCTCGGTGGCCTCGTTTTCGTCGGTGAGGTCGGGCTCCTGCGTGAGGTCGTAGCGCCAGTATTTTACGGGCTCGGCGCGCTCCGGAGCATCGAGGGAAACGCGGATGTAGGAGCCGGCGGGGAGCTTGTGGATGTGGCGGAAGTGGGTGTGAGGTGAGGGGAGTGAAAGCCATGCGACATAGTCAAGGAACGCGTCGGGATCGAGGTCGCGACGCACCCACGGGAGCGCGAACAACGACTTCATCTCGGAGCCAAACGCGAATGCGCCGGGCTGTGTGGTGTAATAGACGGGCTTTTGTCCGAAGTGGTCGCGCGCGATTAGAACGGAGCGGCGAGGCCGGTCGAAGATGGCGAAGCCGAACATACCGCGGAGGCGCTCGAACATTTTTTCGCCAGCCTCCTCGTAAAGATGGACGAGGACTTCGGTATCGCTGCCGGTCTTGAAAATATGGCCGCGTGCCTGGAGCTCGTTGCGGAGTTCCACGTAGTTGTAAATCTCGCCGTTGAACACGATGCCGATGGAGTGGTCTTCATTCCAGATCGGCTGGTCTCCGCCGGCGAGGTCGATGATGGAAAGCCGGCGCATCCCGATCGCGACGCCGGGTTCGACGTGCAGGCCTTCACCATCGGGGCCGCGATGTGTGATGAGGCCGAGCATTCGCCGTAGTCGGGCGTTGGCTTCGGCCTCCGGCGTCTCTCTTTCTACAAATCCAGCAATTCCACACATTGAGACCGCTCTTTAAGCGATGTCTGTGCCAGTTGAAAATGACGAATGACGAACCTCACACCGCAGGCTCCAGCTTTCGCATCAAGTTGCGGTGGAAGTTTCCGAGCGGGAATTCGTCGTCGTGGACGAGGCCGAGCCAGAGCTTCGGATCGTCTTCGTCCGGCAAAGCAGTGGAACTCCATCGCGATCCGACATTCGGCTTCACGCTGCGGGCGATGAAGTCGTGGCCGGCAATCCAGAACGAAACTTTCGAGCAATCCGCGCCCATTTTGTAGAGCGCGTTCATTTCATCGCTAAGCGCGAGCATTGCGGCCTGCAGGAGATCCCACCGGATGGTGAGACGGTTGTCGTGCCATGCGATGACGTCGCGCTGGTGAAGCGCGGAGAAAAGGAATTGCCCGCCGAGGGCGTCGTAGTTGCGCACGCGTGGGCCGGTGATGGGAAAGCGAAACATGCGATCGAGAACGATGGCCATGCAAGCGTAGCGGGCGAACGGGCAGCCCTCCCTCGCGAGACGATCGGCATCGCAAAATGCGGTGACATCGACGCGGAGTTCTTCGATCCCATACATCCAGAACGGTGCGCGCTGACGGATCATGAACGGGTCGAATGGAAGCTCGCCAAGCGAGTGCGAGCGGTCGTGGATGAGATCCCAAAGCGCGCAGACGGAGAGCAACATCGACCGATCGGCGAGCAGGCACTCCAACTCCGGGAAGACCGGGAGCCTCGTAGCGGCTGCCGCGCGAAGTGCGGTGTCTTGCAGGCGCGCAGCTTCGCGGTCGCAAAAGATTCCGCCAAAATTGTTCGTTGCGCGCGCGGCCACGCTTACGGTTTCGGGGAACAGTACGGCGCAATCGCTCGCGTAGCCCTCGGTGGATGCCACGAGTTGGATGGGGACGAACTTTGCATTGGGGTAAGCGTGCTCCATTCCGGCAAGCCAGTCGGGCCAGAAAGTTCGGGTGATGAGAGCTTCGAAGCGCGTATTCGATGAAGCGTTCGGCGTGTACATCGGGAAGACGACGAGGTGCTCCACGGCATCGCGCCGATGCAAATCGGGGCGAAAGAGTGCGAGCGACGCGGCGAAGTCAGGCTTGCCAAATCCGCTCCTTGCCCATGCAGCGAAATCGCGGGGGAGTTGGGCGAGATAGCCTGCTTGATGCGGGAAGAGGGGCGCGAGTTTTGCGAGTTCGCCGATGATTGCATCGACGAGTTTGTGGGTTCCGCCGTGGCTCGGAACGTCCACGCTTCCATCGGCGCGTTGAATGGAGCGAAGCGTATTCACGACGCCGCACAATCTCTGCCAGTGAGGGTTCTCCAATTGCTGCGATTTTTCGTCGTTCGCGGTGTGCCGCGCATACGCGGGAACTGCGAGCCAATGGATGATATTAAGCCAAAGGGCGAAGTGGTCGTTTTCGCCAATGTGTTCGTCGCCGAAGATCACGGAATCCGTAACGACAACGATTCGTCCCAGCCCGAGTTTTGCGCTGCCGATGACGCATGCAGATGGCGGATGCGCATTTGCCGAGGCCCTCCAGGCAGCCTGTGCGTCGCCGGTGCAGGTGATCCAGCCTGCGCGGTAAAAGCAGGCGCGCCGGGCAAGGTGCCCCAGCGGTGATCCAGCTTCGGGACCGGCAAAAATCCATTCGTCATTCCCGGCTGCGCAATCCGTTTTGTCGAATACCTTTCCGCCCTCGATTCGCATCCCGGCTGCGGCGAGCAATTCGTTGAGGTTGTCGCCGTATTTATCGTGTTCGTATTCCGTGATGACCAGCAGTCCGCCGCCAGCGCGAACCCACGCGAGAATGTCCTCGATTTCCTGCCGCGCGAGCGCCGGAGGATTTGGCGAAGTTGTCCTTTCCCAGCGGGCGTCGCACGGATGGACGAGCGCGAGCACATCGGCGTGTGCGAGTTCGTCGCGGGTGAGGGGATCGGCGGTGTTGCGGCTTATTGTGAATTCGCGGACGGCAAGCGCTTCGGCTGCTTTTTGGTAGGAGGAATTCTCCGGGTTTTCCGGGGCGATTTCGCGTGCCCTTTCTGCGCAGACGGACCAGCTCTCGCTGTGAAACTCATCAGCGAGAAAACGGACCAGTTTTGGTGGCGTCGGCTTCACAATGAAGCATACGGCATTTCCCGCCTCCGCGCAAACGATGCGTCAACTTAGAAGCGCTTTCACCGGGTGACCGTGTACGTCCGTGAGGCGGAAATCGCGGCCTGCGTGGTGGTAGGTGAGCTTCTCGTGGTCGAAGCCGAGCGTGTGCAGGATCGTCGCCTGCATGTCGTGGACGTGGACGGGATCTTCCACGACGTGAAAACCGAGATCGTCGGTCGCCCCAAATGTCACCCCTTTGCGGATGCCGCCGCCGGCGAGCCACATGGAATAAGCGGAGGGATGATGGTCGCGGCCCAGCGAGCGTCCGAGCGAGGGGTTGCTTTCAACCATCGGGGTGCGGCCAAATTCTCCGCCCCACACGACGAGCGTCTCATCGAGAAGGCCGCGCTGTTTGAGATCCATGACTAGCGCAGCGCTGGCCTGGTCGGTGATTTTGCAGTTATTGCGGACGTTGCCTGCGACGTCGCTGTGGGCATCCCATCCCTCGTGGTAAATATTGATGAACCGCACGCCGCGCTCGATCATCCGGCGGGCGAGAAGACAGGCTCGGGCGAAGGACGGTTTGTCGGGGTCGCACCCGTACATGCTGAGGGTCTCGGGGGATTCGCCCTTGAGGTCCATGAGGTCGGGCGCACTGGTTTGAAGGCGGAAGGCCATCTCGTAATTGGCGATGCGAGTTGCGATTTCGGGATCGCCGACTTCGCCGAGGCGGCGCTCATTCATGGCACGGATGAGATCGAGCGAATCGCGCTGGAGTTTCGCATCGACGCCGTCGGGATTGCGAAGGTTCAAAATCGGGTCGCCCTGCGAGCGCAGTCGCGTGCCGGTGTAGAGCGTGGGCAGGAATCCGCTCGACCAAAGCGAGGAGCCCGCGCTGAGCCCGCTGCCGGTGCTCATGACAATAAACGATGGAAGATCCTGCGCCTCCGAGCCCAGACCGTAGAGCACCCATGAACCAAGGCTCGGGCGTCCGGGAACGGGGAAGCCCGTATTGAAAAAAAGCTGTGCCGGTGCGTGGTTGAACTGGTCCGTTTTCATCGACTTCACGATGGCGATTTCATCCGCAATTTTTGCGAGGTGTGGCAAAGTCTCGCTCAACTCCGCGCCGGACTGGCCGTGTTTCGCGAATTTGAATACGGGGCCGAGCACTGCGGCATCGGGCCGGATGAATGCGTAGCGTTGTCCGCCGATGACGGACGGCGGGAGCGGTTTGCCTGCGAGTTTGGTGAGCTCCGGTTTATTGTCGAACAGCTCCAACTGAGAAGGAGCGCCAGCCATGAAAAGGTGGATCACGCGTTTCGCCTTGCCGGGAAAATGCGGCTGCTTGGGCGCAAGCGGGTTCGGAGCGGCGATGGCTTGATTTGCCAGAAGGCTCGCGAGAGCGATCTTTCCCACGCCCACGCCACAGTCGCGCAGGAAGTGTCGGCGGCTCAAATACTCGGAACGAAGCTGGTGCAAATTCATGATCGTATGAGTGACTATCGGTATCGCGCCAAAACCAAGGCAAATTTTCTATTCCCCTTTTTCCCTCCGCCGTCTCTAAAGTAAGGGCACACATGCGGTTCCTTTTCGCCATACTTGCCCTCGGCACTCTGCTCTGCGCCCACGCACGCGCTGAGAGGAAGACTGCTATATTCGTGGCGGACGGCTTCGATTTCCCCGTGGGGAGACCCAACGCCGACGGCTACTACAAAGCTCGCGGATATACGCCGAACGGCCACCTCGGTGAGGATTGGAACGGGCGCGGCGGCGGCGACACCGACCTCGGCGCACCGGTGTATTCCACGGCCAACGGAATCGTCCTGTTCGCCAAGAACTACTACCACGGATGGGGTAATGTGGTGATCGTTCGTCATGCTTACCAGGAGGGTGGGCAGACGAAGTTTGTGGACTCGCTCTATGGCCACCTCGACGCCATTCATGTCCGCTACGGCCAGCACCTGAAGCGCGGGCAACCACTCGGCACAATAGGCACGGGCGGCGGGTTGTATCCGGCGCATCTGCACTTTGAGATGCGGAAGGATCTCCGCGTGGGAATGGCGCGGCTTTCGTTTCCCAAGGACGATAGCGTCTATTGGAGCGGCACTCAGTTCATCAATGATCGTCGGAAATTGACCGTGTCTTCCGCGACCGCGATGGCTCCGATCGATACGTTTTCCGCCACCACAGGAAAAGGCGAAGTAGCCGACACCGGAGGGACGCGGGGATTTGTTCTTCCAACTCCGAAGCCCGTTGCGAACCCCTTCCCAGGCGGAGTGCCGGGGCGCTACGACGACCTTCGGAAAATGCTGGAGAAAAAGTAATGGCATGGCCCGGATGAGAACGATTCTTTGTTCGCTCTGGACGCTTGGGCTTGCCGCGATGGGTGCCGAGGTGAATCCATTTTTCGCGATGGATACGATCGCACGGGGCGGTCCGGAAACGGTCGTCCCCATGCTGAAAGAGCTGGGATACGCGGGACTCGGCGGTGCGCCTGGAGATGCGGAAATGGCCGCCGCGCTCGAAGCTGCCGGGCTCCGTTATTTCAACGGATATCTCACCATCAAATTCACGGATGCCGGCGGCGCACTCGATGCATCGCTGAAGCAAAAACTCGATGCCATGAAGGGCCGCGACTCCGCGCTTTGGCTGGCGATTTCCCGTGTGGAAATGGGGGGCGTTCCGTTCAAGAACTCATCGCCCGATGCCGACGAAATCGTGCTGGCGGGGCTTCGTGATATCGCGAACTACGCCGAACCATTGGGAATCAAGGTCGCGCTTTATCCCCACGCCGGGGCATGGCTGGAGCGCGTCGAGGATGCCACACGGCTGGCCGGGAAAGTGAACCGGGCGAGCGTGGGCGTGACGTTTAATTTGTGCCACTGGCTCAAAGTGGAAGGCAGCGAACGCGACCCGCAGCCCGTGCTTCGCGCCGCATTGCCGCGGCTCATGTTCGTGACGATCAACGGGGCCGACACGGGCGAAACCAAAGCGATGGGCTGGGATCGGCTCATCCGCCCGCTCGGGGAGGGGAGCTACGATGTGGGCGCATTTTTGAAGATATTGCGCGGCGTTGGTTACGCGGGGCCGATTGGGTTTCAAGGTTACGGAATCAAGAGCGCCCCCGCCGACGTTCTCGCCCGAACCATGACTGAATGGCGCAGGCTCCAGCAGCCGTAGGCGTCTATCCGGTTTCGGATTTATAGAAGGTGGACGAATCGTTCGGGCTGGCCGGACACCTGATTTGCAGGTTCGGGGAAGCCCCGGTTTTGCTCTTTGTCTTTCTGCACGGTGTCCCTGTGCGTGATTTTCCGGATGCCTCCGGTCGGTGCGACGCCGCCGCCTGTTCCGTCCCAGTTCACCCGATTCATCGTTCCGATCTTCGCGGAGACGAAACAATCGCTAAAGAACCGCGGAACGCCCTCGCCCTTCGGGATTCTGAGACCGCTGATTGCAAATGATTTGATGGTCGCAGTCGTCGGTCATGGGCCGTCGCCCATGCGGCAGGTGTGGGTCGGTGCTCATGCGGCAGGTGTGGGTCGGTGCTCATGGGCCGGTGATTTTCGCATTTGGCAGCGCAGCCTTCAGCACGCCGATGCTCTCCGGCGTCAGCCCTGTGCAGCCGCGGAGAGAGACCGCTTGGAGACCGGGGAGGTTCTTGAGCACGTCCACATTCGTCAGCCCAGTGCAGCGGTCGAGAATGACCTCTTTCAGGGCAGATAGGTTCTTGAGCGCGTCCACGTTCGTCAGCCCCGTGCAGGTACGAAGCGAGACCGTTTCCAGTGCGGATAGGTTCTTGAGCCCGTCTACATTTGTTAGTAACGGGCAGCGGTCGAGAATGACTTTTTGCAAAGACGGGAGGTTATTGAGGTCCACATGCGTCAGTGCCCTGCCTCCGAAGAGCGCAAATAGTTGGAGTCGGGAGCGGGGTTTAAGGGTCGAGAGTTCGCGCAACGTGGATGCATCTTCGATCTTGAGCCGACTCGGATTCAGCCGATGAACGATGGCGAAGTTGTGCTCAAACGCCTCTCCTGTTGGGATGCCCAAGCCTGTCACTCCGTCCAGCCACGTCTCTTTCTTGAAAGCCGCCTTCCAGTTCTTCCGGATCGTTTCGACCGGATCGGTGTAAATGACCTTCCACCCCAGCGCCTCTGCTTGCGAGAGCGCGGTGCGAAAGGCGTAGGCCTGCCACCCGCTCCAGCCAAACATGGCGATGATGAGGACGATGAGCCAGCGGGTGAAGTGCCAGTTGCGGCGCGGTGGTGGTGGGTCGGTGGTCATTTGCGTTGGGCTCTTTTAACCGCTTTGACTCGGGGGCGCAAAGAATGGTTCAGGGATTTTGGCGGCTTCTTTGTGCGCTCTGCTATCTGGCGGGGAGTTTTTGAGCGCCGAAGGTGCGAAATGTAATAGCCCAGGGTGAAGCCCTGGGTACCCAATGGAGAGCGCGCCAAGCCCTGAAAGGGCGGGACAGAAACGCCTGTCGCAGTTTTGGCCCGCCCTTGCAGGGCTGCATCTCGTTTTCCGGGTTAACCCAGGGCTTCACCCTGGGCTATTACATTGCCGGGCCTTCGGCCCTCGTTCGGGCTCATCTGGGTGGAAAGGGATATTCCATGCCATGATTAGCAGTTGCCGGTCGCAACGCCGGATATTCGCCGCCTCAATTGGGGATCGCCAGGTCAGACGCCGGATATCCGCCGCCTCAATTTTGGATCCCAAAGTGGGACGCCGGATGTCCGCTGCCTCAATGTGGGATCCCAAAGTGGGACGCCGGATATCCGCTGCCTCAATTTGGGATCCCAAAGTTGGACGTCAGATATCCGCTGCCTCAATTTTGGATCCCGAAGTTGGACGCCGGATATCTGCCGCCTCAATTTTGGATCCCAAAGGGAGACGCCGAATATCCGCTGCCTCAATTTGGGATCGAAAAGTGCGACGTTGGATGTCCGTCACCTCGATTAGTTAGTCGGATTTGTGGCACGGGATACGCTTTGTAGTAGAATCGAACACAAATCTATTATGGCTGAACCATCTAAATACTCTGAGAACCAATTCGACTCATCCACCATCAATCGCCTCATCCTTATGGGCGAAATCCTCGCGGACACGCGGCCCCGGCTGGCGCTTGCTGCTTCTACCAATACGGGTTTTGCTCCTGTCCTGCTCAGTCTGGATGCGGTCATCGCCCAATGGAACCCCGCCGAGACCGCCCGCGCCAATGCCGAGGCTGCGCTGCCGGCTGCGACCTTTAGCCTCAATGATAAACTCGCGAGCCTAACCCGCAAACCCGACGCTGATACAAACAGTCTTCTGGAGAGTTGGGATACAACCATCCGCGGCGCAGTCGCCTATCAAGGGCCGACTTATAATCTTCTTTTGCCCAATGGCCGCGAGACTCTCACGGCTGGCTCGATCGAGACCCAGCTCGACGAAGGCCGCGATTTTGGCGTCCGCCTTTCTGCGCAAACATCAAAGCCCACACTGGTCTCCCTCGGCACGGTGGTGACCACATTTTATACTGCGGCGCGCGCACTTCGCACGGCGCAGACCACGGCAAAATCCGCCATCGAGACGGCGCTGATGGCGCTGGAGCCGCTCCGTTTTCAGGCGGCGGCGACGCTTTACTCCATGGTAGGTGTAGGGATGTCGTTTTGGGGCACGACGCCGAGTCGTGTAGATACATTGTTCGATGTGAACCTGCTGCGCAGCACCGCGCAAGTCATCCCCGGCGCGCCGGTGGATACGCTGTGGACGCCCGCCAACCGGAGACTTACGACGACGGCCCTCCCCGCAGGCGCGACCCGCATGGAAGCCTGGCGCGAAGGCCCCGGCGGGATGCCCGAGCTGCTCGCCATCGGCAATCCCGGCGAGCTTTTCGTGGAAATCCCGGCGACCGTCACGTTTGACTCGGGCGACCTCTATCAACTCTGGCTGCAAGCCCGCAATTCCCGAGGCAGCAGCCCCGCCGGGCCGAAGCAAAACTGGACGGCGCCGTAGCCGGAACGGGCGGGGCGGCTAGGGGACGATGATTTGGGCATTCGGCAGCGCCGCCTTCAGCGCCGCGGCGCTCTCCTTCGTGAGCCTTGTGCAGCCTGTGAGATCGACTAGTTGCAAAGCGGAGAGGTTCTTTAGGCCGTCCACATTCGTGAGCCCCGTGCAGCCGTCGAGCGAGACGTTTTCCAAAGCGGAAAGGTTCTTGAGCGCGTCCACATTCTTCAGCCCCGTGGCGCCGTCGAGATAGACCGATTGCAGAGCGGGGAGGTTCTTGAGGGCGTCCACATTCGTGAGCCCCGTGCAGCCGTAGAGGAAGCTCCCTTGCAGTCGGCTGAGGGATGTGAGCACGGAGAGGTCGCGCAAAGTGGCCGCGTCGCCGATCTTCAGCCACTTCGGATTCAGCCGATGAACGATGGCGAGGTGCTGCTCAAACGCTTCGCTCGTCGGGATGATCAATTCTGTCACGCCATCCAGCCACGTCGCCTTTTTGAACGCCGCCTTCCAGTTCCCCCGAATCGTTCTGACCGGGTCGGTGTATTGCCCCTTCCACCCCAGCGCCTCTGCCTTCTTGAGCGCATCGCGGTATGCGTAAGCCCGCCACCCGCTCCAGCCAAACATGGCGACGATGAGGACGATGAGCCAGCGGTTGAAGTGCCATTTGCGGCGCGATGGTGGTGGGTCGGTGGTCATTTGCGGTGGGCTCTTTTAACCGCATTGACTCGGGGGCGCAAAGAAAGAAGGCGCGTAGCGCCGTTATGGGTGGAGCGAAGCGGAACCCACGGTTTATCCGGCGAGCGGCTTGAGCCACGGAGTCGCGGTATGTGGAAAGCCTCTCCGTAGCAAAGGGACGTAAAGGAGCGGCGAATTCATTCGCCGACCCCCGTAGCGCGCAGCGCCCGATCGGTCGCGCCCGGCCGTGGAGCGAGTGCGGACAACGAATTGGACGCTTCGCGTTGTACAGTTCGGCGAATGAATTCGCCGCTCCTTTACGCCTCCTCCCGTTGGCCGCGCTTCTTCGCCGCAGGAGGCTAACGAGATAATAGCGGCGGCACAAACTCGTGTGAAACCCGCGCGGCGAGGGGATTTTTCTTTAATGGAGTTCCGCCAGGAGGCCCGCGGCGATCGTCTCGGCGGCGGCGGAAACGTCCGCGCGAAAAAGACCGGGTCGCGTGCCGTATTCGCTCCACCGATGCGTGCCACCGGCACCCGTTGCGGATTTCTTCCAAATGACGCCGCCTTTGCGGTCCACCAGTCGGGCTTGCACGGTCAACGAAGGTTGAGCTGCGAGTCCCATTGCGTCGGCGGACTTCAAATCGGCATCGACAATCGTCAGATGAATCGTGGCATCCGGCTCCCGCGAATCGAGGGTGAATCGGTTGTTTTTGCCCAGTCTCATCTCCAGTGCTCGTGCTGTAATCTCCACTGGATCCACACCCGAGATAAGGCACTGATGGCGAAACGCAGGAGAAACGCCCGCCTTTTTCGATCGCGAGCTTTTTCCGATGCCGGCGAGGTCGATCAAATCACCCGCCCAACCCAATTTTGCCGCGCCAAGCGCAGCAGAGGTTCCGCGCTTCAAGAGATGACTCCCGACTTCCCTCCCCAGTGATGATTCTCCGCCGGAAGCGACTTCGCCCGCATGGCTCACTGCGATTTTCCGAGCGGCCACTGGCTTGCTGGAATTTTCTGTGGAAGAGCATGCTGCGAGCGAAAATCCACAAAGTGCGATGAACAATGTCTTCATCGCTCCACATTGGCGCAATCGGGCTCATGCACAAGGAAAGAGGGACTGAGGTGCGCTGGATTTCCGGACGGAAACACAACTGCCGGTCCCTCGGGGGCGGACGGAAATACCCATCGAAAAGCAACCTGTTGAATGTCCGGAGTGAAGTTTGCATTTGCGCAATTCCCGCGTCCCGCTATCCATCCCCGCCTTTCCAGCCAATCAAGCTTATGAGCCAACGCAGAGTAGTCATCACAGGAATGGGCGTAGTTACGCCTGTAGGATCGGACATTAAAACGTTCTGGGAC
>JAYUSJ010000304.1:0-13109 GCA_043755735.1 Verrucomicrobiaceae bacterium
GTCCGGATGCGGGAAACCCCACATGAGTTCGACTTTGTGCGGCCGGAGACGGAGGTCGGCGCAGGCGACTTTGAAAGAGTGCCTGCCCTTCTTGAGCGCGATGCTCCAGGTGCCGTGCGCGTGCCAGCGGACGGCAGGGTTCCATTCGCGGCCGGCGATGAAGACGCGCAGGTCGTAGCCGCAGTCGCTGCCCGAGCGCGACCTCCACGCGCACCTGCCCTTTCGTTGCCGACACGATCCTGGTGACCACGCCGCCCAGCGCGCTCTGAATCTCCGCCGCGGTGGGAGGCGGAAAAACCGTGTGCATCAGCGTCGCCTCCCCGTCGCGGTTTTCCTCGTCGTCCTCCGACTCCGTCAGTGCGTCCGCATTCCCGGCGAGCAGCTTTGCGAAAAAGTGGCGCTTGTAGGCCTCGAGCGCCGCGTCGTGACGCCCGTCCTTCACGAGCTGCGCGACATTCTCCAGCCCCGGCAGCGTGAGCGTCATCTGCGAAAAGAACCGCTCGCCCACTTCACTCACCGCAGCCGGGGAAGTGCGCTCCGCAAACCGCGCCCTCCGCTCCGCGGCATCCGCGGGCGGCGGCGGGGCGAGCCGCAGCGTCTCGATTTTCGGATCCTCCGGCTTTGGCTTGGGCGTGAGCAGGTTCATCAGCCCGCCCTCAGCGCGCACCACGCTGTCGCGCCGCGCCTGGTAAAAGCCCATTTCATTCTCAGCCGCCACCACCTGCGTTTGCAGCGCCTCCCATTCGTCCGCCAAAGCCGCGCCCTCCTTCGTTTCACGCGCCTTCTTCCGCGCCGCCGCCAGCCGCGCGCCCGCTTCCGCCATCAGCGCCTTCACCAGCGCCGCGCGCTCGTCCGTCAGCCGGTCAAATTCCGCAAACTGCGCGCGCGCCGTGAACTCCGCCGGCTGCAGCGCCTTCAGATCCTCATCGAGTTTTTTCAGCCGCTCGCGCGGCGCCGCATCGGGTGCGGGGGCGAACGCCGACAGCTTTTTCTCCACCGCCTTCCACTGCTTCGTCAGCGCATCCCGCTTCGCCTTCCAGTCCGCCAGAATTGTTTGCGCAGCATCCCGCCGCTGGTTCGACGCCGCGACGATCGGCGCGTAGGCATCCGGCAGCTCCGCGGCGGCTGCGCAGGACATCAAGGCGAGAGCAAGGGTGAGCGGTCGGTGCATGGCGTGGTGGCGAGGTGTCATGGTTGTTCGTTCGCTCTCATGCGATTCGTCAATTTCAGGCATTCAAGGCTGGGTATCCTGCCGAGGAACGCGAGACGTGTATTCATTCCTTTGTGAAGACTTTGTGCTGCGAATCCCCGCCCGAGAGCAGATAGGCCATCAGGTCCATCAACTCGTCGCGATTCATACCCGAGATCATTCCGGGGGGCATGATGGAGACGTTGGAAAACTCGATGCTCTCCACCTGCTCCGCCGGGGCTTTGGTGAGCTGGTTGAGGTCGAAGGGATTCGAGGCGACGGCGACTTCTTTTTCGTTTCGGAGGATGAGGCGGCCCGCGAGCGTGTTGCCGTCTTTGAGCTTCACGGTGCTGGCCATGTATTGCTCGGAAATGGATGCGCTCGGCTCGACGATGGCCACGAGGATGTCGCGGATGGAAAAGCGATTACCGAGCGAGCCGAGGTCGGGGCCGGAGTGACCGCCTTCGCCGGCGAAGCGATGGCAGGCGATGCACAGCCCGGCGGAGAACGCGCGTTTGCCGTTCTCGAAATCCCGAGCGCGAAGGTCTGCTTCAAAGAGCTTCATCGCAGTCTCGACTGTCCATGCGCCCGGCGGGCCTTTGGGCTTTGGGAGTTTGGAGAGATCGAACGCGGGGAAGTCCGCCAGCAAGCCGGGCATTTGCTCGACATCCTTTGTGTCGAGCTGGGCGATGGCTTCTTTGCGGATGGCGCGGATGTTTCCGGCGAAGCTTTTGCCGCCGTCTTTGGCCAGCGCCTCGTTCAGCCAGCCGAAGAAGTATTTCCGGTCGTCGAGCGTCCACCCGCTCCGCACGCGCCGGAGGAAATACGCGTAGTGGATGTTCCGCGTGTTGGGCGTGTTCGCCATCATTTTCAAAATGGCCGCGCCATACTCGTGTCGCCCGAGCATGGCCTTGTCGTAGTTCACCGCGTCGGCGCGGGTCGCCTTCATCAGCTCGATGGTTTTTCGCACGACCGTTGGCGCGTCGAGCCACGCCAGAACGCGGCACAGCTCGGCGTTCACGGTGTCGTCCTTCGAGGGAAAATGAGGGTCGAGCTTGGCGATGATGGCTGCTGCGTTTTCCGCCGCGGGCTGGCCCATTCGTATGAAACAAAGCGCGTAGGCGCGGAGCAGCGCGAGTTGGTCTTCCTTCTCCAGTGAGCCGAAAGGAACTTCGCCGAGCTTGTCGAGCAGCCGCCCGGATAGGGACTTGTCGCCGTGGCGGGCGAGCGCGATGGCAGCGTAAATCGCGGCCCGTGGATTTTTCTCGGCAAAGACTTTTTCCTGCCAGAGCGAGACGGACTGATTTTCGACGGCGATGCGCGCGGCGTAGCGGATGTGGCGGTCGGCGTGTGCGAGATGCGACCATGCCTGCGCCACGGCTTCCGCGCTTTCGCCGGTGACGTGGAATTTCTCCAGCGAGTGACGCAAGACCCGCTGATCGCTGTTCGCCAGTAGCGTCCGCGGCGGCCCTCCCGTGCTCACGCCGGTGAATCGGACACGATACAGCCGCGACGCCGTCGTGCGTCCGCCGGTGACGAAATACATCGCCCCATCCGGGCCGAAGCGCATGGCGGCGATATTCAGCGGGCTGCCGTGGAGGAACTCCGATTTCGTGCCGGTGTAGCTGGAGCCGTTCTCCCTCATCTCCACAGTGAAAATCGTCCCGAACGTCCAATCGCAGATGAACAGCTTGTCCTGAAATTCCGTCGGGAATTTCGAGTGATGCCCGAAGCTGATCGCCGTCGGCGAGCCGGGGCCGATGTCGAGCACCGAACCGAGGCTGTCGGCGAAATAATCCAGCCACACACCCGAGTTTGCCCGCCAGCCAAACTCCGCGCCGCTGGTGACGTGATTGATGCGCGTGGGCCGATACCACGGGACGCCGACATCGAACTCCATGTCGGAATCGTAGGTGAACAGCTCGCCCTCGCGATTCAGGGCAATGTCCACGGAGTTGCGGAAGCCGGAGGCGATCATTCTCCAGTCCTTGCCATCGGGCGAAATCCGGCAAATCCAGCCGCCCGGAGCCTTCAGCCCCACCGCGTGCCCCATCGGGTCGGGGATGATCGGATGCAGCGTGTCCTCCTGCCAAACCGGCGGCTGCGCGGAAGTCGTCCCCTTCGGCACGCGCGTGAAATTTCCGCTCACCAAATACAGCCCCTTTTCGTCGGCGGTCTGGATGATCGAGTGCGCCGAGTGCTCGTAGCCCATGTCGAGTTTTTGCAGCAGCGTGAACTCGTCAAACTGGTCGTCCCCATCCGTGTCGCGGATGCGGTAAAAGCCGCGCATGTTTGCCATGTAGAGACTGTCGAACGCCCAGAGAAATCCATACGCCCCGCCAACTTTCCGTTTTCCCCAATCCACCGGCTCATACGGAAATCCCGGCAAGCTCTCGACTTTGATCCCCGCGCCGCCGCCCGGCAGCGTGACGCGGAAAACGCCCTTGTCGTCCTGATCGGAAACGATGAGCCGCCCCTTCGGATCAAACGCCATCGCCACCCACGAGCCTTGCGATTTCGGCACTTCGTAGAGCAACTCCGCATCAAAGCCCTCGCGAATGGTGATGCCGGTGTCCGCATCCAGGACGAGCTTTGTTCCCGCGCCCGGGTTCTCGGCTAGAACAGGCGCGGCGGTCGTCAATGAGATCAATGCAAAACGTGTGATGAGGTGCTTCATGTTTGCCAAGGCTACCGAAGCAACGCTTCGCCGCGAGGCAAAGTAGTCCCATGGGACGGTGGTAGCAGTTGGCATAATCTGGCTGGCTGTGAGTTCACTCTGACTCTTTCAGCCTATGGTCTCCACTCCTCTCGCACTCAAATTACAAATCGTTTCGTTTCCACACCGACTCGTGAGATGAACAACGAGTATCACCTTGAACTCATCGCTAATAACTCGAAAACGGTGCAAACTCCACGCTCCGCGCTGCTCCACGGTCAGCAGACTGGCACGGGCAAATCGGTCCATCGAAACGTGGAAACGACAAACCGCATGAAACTTAAAAACGCAATCCGTCGCCTCTTCGCCACCCTCATTTTTTTCGCCGGCACGTCGGCGCACGCTGCGGAAGGCCTGTTTTCCAGCGGCGCGCTGACCAGTGACGCCAATTCCGGCGTCAGCACCGCGAAGACCTACACCGCCCTCGCCAATGTGATTGGCTCCAACGTGGTGGTCAACGGCGCGACCTTCGTCGGCAGCGACTCCGCGACCTCGGGCACGGGATGGTCGCTGGGCGGAATCCCCAATGCCTTCGGCGGCGGCGGCAACAAGACGACCAGCTTCGGCGGGCAGTCGATCGACGATTTGTTCGACGGCTTCCAATACAATGGCACCCCCGGCACGATCACCATGAGCGGCTTGACCGCCGGACAGACCTACGTGACCACGCTGTATTGCGAGGACTGGAGCTGGCCAGATACAGCCGACCGTCGGCAAACATTCACGGGTTCCGAGGGCGGCAGCATCGTGTTCAACGAGGACGCCCTGGAGGCATCCATGCTGCGCTACACCTTCGTGGCCTCCGCCGCCACCATGACGCTCAACGCCGCGCCGGTTGGCCCCGGCACGTTTCACGTGTACGGCCTGAGCAACGAGCGGGTGTTCAACAAATCGTGGTCCTCCGGCGCCAACTGGACCACCGCTACGTGGAGCCCGACCGGCGCGCCCAACGGCGTGGGCACCAACGCCGATTTCGCCGCCCAAGGTGCGCCGACGACGATCAACCTCGACGCCAACCGGACGGTGGGTCATCTGCGGTTTGACGGCGCGAACGCATGGACGCTCTCCGGCGCGAATACACTGACTCTGCAAACGAATGCCGGCGGCGTCTCGGTGCTTTCCACCCCGAGCGGCTCGCACACCATTTCCACCCCGGTGGTGCTCGGCAGCAACCTCATGAAGAGCGGCGCGGGCACCTTGACGCTCAGCGGCGTGCTATCCGGTTCGCAAGGCGTGACCGTCACTGGCGGCACGCTCACGCTCTCCGGTGCCAACACCTACACCGGCGCGACAATCGTTAATGACGGTGCTTTGGCCCTTGCCGGATCTCTTGGTATTACGACTGTTACAGTCAATGGCCCAGGCAGCCTGATCGCGCTAAGTGAGAGATCCGTCGACCGTCCCATTACGCTTAATGGGGGTTCGATCAGCTTTTCATACAACCACGTCGCAGTCGGGCCGCTGACCATGAACGGGGGGTATTGACGACAACAAACGGAGCCGTTGAGGGTTTTGAATCGGTCTTCCTGACAGGCGATATGACTGTCGGTGGCAGCAGCGCCTCGGTCATCCAGGCTGGCGGGTCCACAGCGAACAGAATTCACTTGGCCGACTACGGTTCAGGCGGGAGCGTGATCCGCACGTTTGACGTGGCCGATGCCACAGGCGACAGCGCTGCCGATTTGATCGTCTCCGCAGCTCTGATCAACGGTCGCGGCGACGGTGCCGCCGTAGGTCTGACCAAGACCGGACCTGGCACGATGACCCTCACGGGCACGAACACCTACACGGGCGGCACCACGGTCAACGGCGGCACGCTCTCGCTCTCTTCTAACGGCGGCAATTGCGCCATCAAGGGCGTGCTCACGGTCAATGCGGGCGGCACGGTCGTGACCACGGGCGACGGCACCGGCTTGGGGACCAATGGCGGGCAATCCGTGCCCACTCTGAATATCAACGGCGGCACGGTCACTTCGGCTGGCACGATGCACATTTGGTCCACCATGACCGGCGGGGTGAACATGACCGGCGGCACGTTGCGGTCGAACAACGGCGTCAGCGACCCGAACGGCGGCCAACTTGAGTGGGGAAATGCTGCGCTCAATACGCTCGCCAGCAGCCAAACTGCGACCATCGCCGGGCGCATTCGCATTCGGCAGGAAACCAGCAGCGGGCTTGTGTTCACGGTCGCGGGCGGCCCGGCGAGCCCCGACTTGCTGGTCAGCGCCGCGATTACCGACAATGGCAACGCGAACATCATCAAGGCCGGCTCCGGCTCGATGAATCTCACGGGCGTGAACACTTACACCGGCTCGACCACCGTGAACGGCGGCACTTTGCGGTCCACCAACGAATGGTCGCTCTCCACGACCAGCGGGATTTTTATCAACAATGGCGGCACCTTATCGCTGACCAGCCATAACACTCTCGGCGGTGATGTGAACCCGAGAGCTGTGACGATTGCCAACGGCGGACGGTTGACCATGGAGGGCAACTACAGCGTGAACATCGGCACGCTCACTTTGAACGGCGGCGAATTGAGCAGCGGCGGATTTAGCGACCCAGTCTATGGCAGCTACAAACTGCGTACCGATGTGACGGTCGGTGCCGGAACTTCCACCATCAGCGCCGTCAATGTCGTCTCCGCCATCCCGCGCACCTTTAACGTGGCCAGCGGCGGCACGCTGAATGTCACCGGGACGCTCTCCAGCGTGGATGGCAGCTTGGGTGTCATCAAGGCTGGTCCCGGCACGATGGTCCTCGTCGGGGCAAACACCTACACAGGCGATACCGTGGTCAACGGCGGTTCGCTCGCGGTAAATGGCACATCCATCGCGGACACCAACCGGCTCATCATTGATGGCGGAACCGTGAATCTCACCGGCGCGGAACGGGTTGGCTCCCTGTTCTTTGGAGCCGTGGAACAAGCCCCGGGAGCCTACAGCGCGACCGGCGCTGGCGGAACCATCGCCAGCAATAGATTCACCGGCACCGGCACACTGTTCGTGGGGATTTCCAACTACGACTACTGGGCTTCTGGCCTCCCGTCGGGACAACAAGGAGCCACCGCCGACCCCGATAAGGATGGCATGGCGAACTTGCTGGAGTATGTGCTCAACGGCAATCCATTCGTCTCCGACCCCGCCATCCTACTCGACACAGCCATCACCGCCACCGACTACGAGTTCACCTATTCCCGATACTATTACTCGCTCGATGATACGGTCCAAACGTTTGAATACAGCACCAATCTCACAAGCTGGATGACCGCAAACATCCCGATGGGTCCGGGCGTGAATATCCAAGTCGGCCCGGCAAAAGTGACCATCACCGACATGGGCGTGACCGATACTGTGACCATCAGCGTCCCTCGCTCCGTCGGCGTTGGCGGCAAACTGTTTGGTCGCCTCCGAGTCGCAAAAACCACACCGCACCAAGTCACCGCCGACGGCCCGGCAAACACCTACACCAACGCTGGCAAGGCTTACATGGGCTGGCATTCCACCTACGCCCAGCAGTATTCGTATGGCGGCGTGACTTACTACATGACCGAGCAGTTTGTCAAAAGTCAGACGGATTGGATGGCGAGCAATTTCCTAAGCTACGGCTACCAATGGATCTGCATTGATGGCTGGGGAACGGCGACGCGGCACAACGCGGACGGATACATCTCCACGCAGTCCGACTCATGGGTCGGCGGATGGACCGAAATGGCCGCCTATGTCCACAGCAAGGGAATGAAGTTCGGCATGTATTTTAGCCCGGCATGGATACACATGCACATTGCGAACAATCTCAACAACAAGATCAAAGGCACGAACCTCACGATCAAGAGCATCACCCGCGAAGACAAGACCCACCAGAATGTTTACCTAGTTGATACGACCAGGCCGGGAGCCAAGCAGTTTGTTCAGGGCATGGTGCAGTATTTCATCAGTTGCGGCGTGGACCTGCTGAAGGTTGATTTTATGCGTGAATACGAAGTGGCGTATGGTCACGCGCAGATGGTGACTCTCATGGAATGGATGAGAGAGGCCGCAGGCAACCAGCTCATCGTGACCCTGTGCCTTCCCATCGGCTACAATCACCTGCAAGACGAGCGACGCTACGGCGACAACATCCGGGTGACCGGCGACTACCTTGAGGACTTGTGGTATCACACCAGCAAAGACACGCGGGGCATCGTCAGGGATTTCGCATGGCCGATGTCCAGCAATGTGTATGACGGACTCTCATGGTCCTCCGACATCACCGGCCAGGCCAAATTCATCGCCTCGCCGGACTATGTCACCTTCCACAATTCTGGGTCAAATGATGAGCGGAAGTTTGCCATGAGCATCCGTATTATTTCCGGCGCGGCGGTGGAGTTTGGCGATAGCTACAGCGACATCAGCGGGGATGCGAACGCGAACTTTCTGAGGAACTCGGAACTGACTGCTCTGAACGCGGAAGGCTTCTTCGCCAAGCCCCTGACAATGACCCTCGCCGATGCGAGAAACCAGATTTGGGCAGACCAGACGGCCAACGGAGACAGGATCGTCGCTTTATTCAACCGAGAGGATTCCGCCCAAGTCAGAAGCGTGAATTTTCAAAACGATCTAGGTTTGGCCGGAAGCCACAACGTGAGGGATTTGTGGACGCACCAGCATGTCGGCTTCATGTCATCGTATAGCACGACCGTCCCGGCTCACGGAGTAGTGGTCCTCCGAATCTATGTGTTTAACGTGCCGCCAGCCAACGGCGACCCGAACCCGCCGCCGGCATTGATCGGAGTCCCCGTCACGAGCGGCACCTACACGCTGATCAACAAGCGCAGCGGCCACGCACTGAACATCCCAAGCGGTGCCACCGCCAACGGCGTCCAGCTGATCCAGTGGCCGTGGAACTTGACGTTCCAAGCCAACGAGAAATGGCGCATCACCATAGTCGGCACCGGCCTTTACAACATAGTCAATAACAGCAGCAACAAGTGCGCAACCGTGGCAGGCGCATCGCTGGCAAGCGGCGCGGCAATCGTGCAGTCGGACTACACCGGAGCCGCCTCCGATAAATGGCAGATGCTCGACTCCGGCGGAGGATACTACCGCATCATCAACCAAAACAGCGGCAAATGCCTGACAGTCCAAGGCGCCTCCACCGCCAGCGGCGCAAACATCATCCAATCGACCTACACCGCAGGCGACAGCGACCTGTGGCAGATTCATATCACGCCATAGTGGAGTGGGTCATTGGGCTGGAACCAACTGCACGGCATCAAGGATGACTGGCCTGCCCCCGAACCTTGATCCACTCGCTATGAGAGTTGGCGGCGCGATAGCGCCGCCGAACTCTCATAGCGCCTGGATCAACTTTTGGGGAGCAGGCCAACGTGCGGCTCGAACGTCCATTTCGCCGTATCTTTGAGCGTCGGGTCGTAAGGCGCGGGAAGCCCGCGATCCGTGTAGTCCTTCACCACACGCCGATGCCACTCGTCGAAAAGCCCCATGAGCGTGGAGCGCACCATTTGATTCGAATCGCAGTGGCTCAACCCGCCCGTGCTCAGCCCGCCGACATGCTGAGTCGGTTCCAGCAAAATGACCGAAGCCCCCTCACGAGCTGCAGCGATGGCAGCGCAGAATCCGCCGGGCGTGGAGCCATAGACGATGACATCAGCGGAATCCTGCGCGAAACCCACGACTGTGGCGGCGGAGAGAAAGACGGATGAGAGAAGGGTGCGTGTATTTATCGGTGCGTGGTCATTGTTTGCCGGTCAGAATACCGGCCCCGATGAAGTGACTTTCGCGCTGGAGCAGGCTGGGCGGGCCGGGCGGTGTGAGTGTGCCCATCCAATCTCTGAGCTTGGAGCGGAGACGGCTGGCGATTTCGGGATGTTGTGCGCTGAGTTCGCGGGTGTGGTTTTCGCCTTCGGGTTTTGTGATGTCGAAAAGCAGCGTCTTTCCGCGGCCGAGCTGGATGAGCTTATACGGGAACTCCTGGATGGCGGCCTGGTCTGCCCAGCGCCAGTAGAGCGTTTCGTGCGGCGGCGTTTTTTTCTCCCCGGTGAGGTGCGGGAGCAGGTTCACGCCGTCGAGTTCCGGCTCGGGCTGCTGACCGGCGGACGCAATGGCGGTGGCGGCGATGTCCAGACTGATGACCGAATGCTCGAAGACTTGCCCGCCGGGGATTTTGCCGGGCCATGCGGCGACAAGAGGCACGCGGACGCCGCCTTCGCTGATCATTCCTTTTTGCCCGCGCATCGGCAGATTGAGCGAGCCGTCGCCCTTTTGGCCGAGAGGTGCGCCGTTGTCACCGAGGAAAAAGATGAGCGTGTTTTCCGCCTGCCCCATGTCCTTGAGCTGCTGGCGCACGCGGCCTACGCCGTCGTCAATCGCGGCGAGCAGCGCGAGGGCGGAGCGTCGCTCCCGCGGGAGGTCGGCGGGCACGTTCGCAATCCACGGCTTGGGAAATTCCACCGGCGTGTGCGGGGCCATGTAGGCGAGGTAGAGGAAGAATGGTTTCTCAGCGTCGGCGGCGCGGCGTTTGAGAAATTGCAGCGCCCATTCCGTCTGCAACACGACGCGGCAGCCCTTCGCGGTGACATCGCGCGGGGCGTCGGGAAGCGCTGTGCCGTCGAGCGCGTGCGATGCTTTGTAGTCCTGCATCGTGCCGGTGAAATGCTCGTCGAAGCCCTGTTTGTGCGGGGCCAGCTCGGGGGCGATGGTTTTCTCGCCGTCCTTGCGTCCGCCGGAATCGAGGTGCCACTTCCCGCTGATGCCCGTGACGTAGCCGGAGGTCTTCAGCCGCTCCGGCAACGTGACGACCTCGTTCGGCATCCCGTCGAAATTTTCCTCCACGCCAAACTTGTTTTGATAGCGCCCCGACATCAGCCCCGCGCGGGAAGGCGTGCATTGCGGCGCGGTGACGTAGCCACGCGTGAACCGCACACCATCCCGCGCAAGCTGGTCCAAGTTCGGCGTGCGGATGTGCGCGTCCACGCCCTGCGCGCCGAGGTCCGCCCAGCCGTGGTCGTCGGTCATGATGACGATGATGTTCGGCGCGGCGGCGGCAGCTTTTGAACCGCAGAGGGCGCAGAGAGCGCAGAGGAATGGGAGGAGGAGTTTCATGGTTGCGGCTATCGTGCTCATTTCGATTCAGCCGCGAGATCGGTGCGGAACGGCGCGGCGGGCAGTCCTTCGCGGTTGAACAAATTCACGTCCGGCGTGAAGGCCCAGCCGTAGCGGACGGCGACGGGCTTGGCTACTTGGTCGGATGTGACCACCACGGTTGCGCCCGCGATTTCGGCGCGGGCTGCGATGAATTTTCCATCCGCGCCCGCGATGCTGAAACCATTCAGTGGACCGCCCTGCGCCATCAGCCCTTCGCCAACGTGCGTAAACGAAATCACCGCGCGGGCTTTCTCGATGCTCATGCTGGCGAAGAGCGGGCCGGAAGACTCCACCTTTTCCCCGTAGCTCAATGCGCGGGCGGCGAGCGCCAGTCGCTCTCCCACGGGGCGCTTGCGGGTGGGGTGGATGTTTGTGGCGTCGCCCACATCGGTGGTGACGACCATCGCGGTGTGCGGGGTCTTTTTCCAGATGCGCTGCTGCGCTTCGCGAAAGGCGGGGTGCGTTCCTTTGTGCGGGGCGAGCTGCACAAAGAGGAACGGCAACTCGCTTCCCCACACCCGCCGCCAGTCGGCGATCATCGCGGGGAGCAGTTTTTCGTAGGGAGCGGGCTGGCCGGAATTCGACTCGCCCTGATACCAAACCGCTCCGCGAATCGCGAACGGCTGAAGCGGTGCGATCATGCCGTTGTGCAGGGCGCTGGGGCAGTCGTGGCAGCGCAGCTTTGGCGCTTTGGGCTCCGGCGGCACGGGCGCTCCTTGCGCTTTTGCGGCTTTCACAGCCTGCGGATGCACCTGGTCGCGCTCGTGCTGGTAGGCGCGATACGCGGTGCCGATGGCTTCAAATTCGTCGCGCGAAACACCCTTCCACTTTTCGACGAGCGGACTCGCTCCGCCCGTCGCCGCGAGCGTCTCGGGTCGCATCCACGTCTCGATCCGCGTGCCGCCGACGGAACTCACGACCAAGCCAATGGGCACGCCGACTTTCGGCTGGAGGGCCGCGCCGAAGTAGTAGGCCACAGCCGAGCAGTCGGCTGCGGTCGCGGGCGAGACGAGCTTCCATGCGCCACTGGCGTTGACGGAGGGCTTTTGGGAAAACTGATGGTTCACCGTGAAGAAGCGCACGGCTGGGTTATTCGCGGCGGCGATTTCCTCGCGGGAGTTTTCCACGCCTTTCATTTGAAAGTGCATGTTCGACTGCCCGGAGCACAGCCACACATCGCCGACCACGACATCGGCGACTCTGGCTTGCTGCTTCCCCGTGGCGGACTGCACGACCAGTTCGCGCCCCTCCGCCGACGCCGGCATCGGATCGAGTCTGACGCGCCATTGGCCATTCGCGTCCGCCTTCTCGGTCATTTTCTGCCCCGCAAATTCGACCGTGACGGCCTCGCCCGGCGCGGCCCAGCCCCAGACTGGCACAGCCTGCCCGCGCTGGAGCACGGCGTGGTCGGTGAAGACGCCCGCAAGCGTGAGGTCCGCCGCGTGCAACGCGGCCAGCGGCGCGAGCAGCAGGGCGGCGAGGAGTGTTTGGATTGGTTTCATTGATGTTCTTCAGGATGCGCTTTTTGTTCTCATCCACTAACGCGGCGTCGGCTCCTTGCCGGTGTTTTTCTCAAAGCTCCCCATCTTCTGCACGAAGAGCGCCCAGTCTTTAGCCGCATGGTGCAGGCTCGGCTGCTCGAAGCAGTCGTAAGTCCAATACAGCATGCCGTTCACCCGCTCCTTCAGCGCCAGATCACGCACCTGCGCCATGTTGGCGACGGCCTCCTCGAAGGTCTGCTCGACAAAATCAAACGCACCGAACTCGCCCATGATGACAGGCTTGGCTTTTCGGATCTCGGCCATTTCCGGGGTGAAAAAGCCAGTCGAGCCCAGATTGAGCCGAAACGCCTGCTCCACCGGCTCTTTGGCACTCGTGCGGTAGAAGTGGACATCGAGGAAGTCGAGTTTGCCTTTGCCAAGGCTGGTGAGCAGAGGCGGGTAGCGTTCGTCGGGCGTCTTGCCCGGCCACACGCCGGCGTGTTGCGTGGCGTCTTTGCCCACGGCGCGGGGGACAAAGACTCCCTCCGCCACCAGCGTATCGGGATCAACGGCCTTCA
>JAYUSJ010000305.1:0-13105 GCA_043755735.1 Verrucomicrobiaceae bacterium
CCTAGTGACTACCGGCAAAAGCTGGGTTCGCCGGACGGCGAGATCGCAGACGCTGACAGATAGCAGTCGGCGAAAGTCTGCGCAGATTGGTCAGGGATACATCCATGCAGGTGCCCGGCAACGAACAGGAAGCAGCGGCATCCGTTCGATGTCTGCGTCCTTTTTCCGATGAAACACTGTCTCGCTCTTCTCGCCGCATTTCTTTTCGCCGCCACGCTACATGCGCGAGTCGTCGAGATTGAACTCACCATCGCCGAGACGCCCGTGAATTTCACGGGGCGCACCGTGCAGGCGATGACCATCAACGGCGGCATCCCCGGCCCGACGCTCCGCTTCACCGAGGGCGATAAGGCGCGAATCACCGTGCGCAACGCGCTGCGCGAGGATACGGCCATCCACTGGCACGGCCTGCTCGTGCCGAATGGGATGGACGGCGTGCCGCATGTGACCATGGCACCCATAAAGCCGGGCGGTATTTTCCACTACGAGTTCCGGCTGCGGCAGGCGGGCACGTATTGGTATCACTCGCACAACGTCCTCCAGGAGCAGCGCGGCGTGTACGGGGCCATCGTCATCGCGCCGCGCGGCGGGGAGCGCGTGCGAGCCGACCGCGAGCACGTCGTCATGCTCGGCGACTGGACGGACGAGCAGCCCCGCGAAGTCCTCCGCACGCTGCGGCGCGGGAGCGACTACTACTCGCTGAGAAAAGGCACGTCGCAGAGCATCGTCGGCGCGGCGCAGGCGGGTGCGCTCGGTGCGTATTTCAAACGCGAGTGGTCGCGGATGCCGCCGATGGATTTGTCGGACGTGGCCTACGACCGCTTCCTCATCAATGGCCGGCCCGAGCAGATACTCGCAGCGCGGCCGGGCGAGCGCGTGCGGCTGCGCGTCATCAATGCAGGAGCTGCGACCTATTTTCACCTCGGCTGGGCGGGCGGGCCGATGCGCGTCATCGCGGCGGACGGCAAAGACGTGCAGCCCGTCACGCTCGACCGCTTCCTCATGCCCATCGCAGAGACTTACGACATCCTGCTCACCGTGCCCGCGAGCGGCGCGGCGGAGTTTCGCGCGACCGCGCAGGACGGCAGTGGCCGCACCTCGCTCTTCATCGGCAAAGGCCCGCGCATCGCCGCGCCCGACGTGCCAAAGCCAGACATCTACGCCAGCATGGGCGGGATGAAAATGGACGCCGCTCCGGCGATGGACGCGATGCCCGGAATGAAAATGCCCGCGCCTAAACCAAAGCCCGCTACGCGAAAAATGGACGGCATGGAGGGCATGAATCACGGCGCGACATCCGCCCCGCTCGCGACAGTGGGCGTCAGCATGGCCGATATGCCGGGGATGGAAATGCCTTCGCCGAAAAGGCCCGCCGCCGCAGCCGACAAGATGGGCGCGATGCCCGGCATGAACATGGACGACCCCGCCCGCCCGAACGCCCCCTACGCACAACTCCGCTCCGTTCGCCGCACCACGCTGCCTGCGGGCCGCCCCGTGCGCGACTACACCTTTCGACTGCAAGGCGACATGATTCGCTACGTCTGGTATCTCGATGGCAAGACGCTCAGCGAGGCCGACACCATCAAGGTCCGCCACGGCGAAACCGTCCGCTTTCGCATCATCAACGAAAGCATGATGCACCACCCGATGCACCTGCACGGCCACTTCTTCCGCGTGCTCAATGGCGCGGGCGACTACTCGCCGCTCAAGCACACCGTGGACGTGCCGCCGATGGGCGAGCAGACCATCGAGTTCAACGCCAACGAAGAGCGCGACTGGCTCTTTCACTGCCACATCCTCTACCACGCAAAAGTCGGCATGGCCCGCGTCGTCCACTACGAAGACTCGCCACCAAACCCGCACCTCGCGCAGATGGACAAGACCGAGCACGACCCAATTTTCCTGTGGGGCGAAGTCAGCGCGATGAACCACATGAGCGACGGCTTCCTCACCCTGCAAAACAACCGCAACGGCCTCACCGCCGCGTGGAGCGTCGGCTGGCAAAACGTGGACAAAACCGACTACGAACTCGAAGTCACCTACGACCGCTACCTCACCAGCTTCCTCAGCGTCTTCGCCGGCGCGGACATCACCAACGAAGACGCCGGCAACCGCGGCATCCTCGGCGTCCGCTACCTCCTCCCGCTCAACATCGGCTCCAGCGCATGGGTGGATACGAACGGCGACTTCCGTTTCCGGGTCGAGAAAACCTTCCAGCTCACCACCCGCCTCGCCGCTTTCGGCGGAGCCGAATACGACACCCGCACCGAATGGCAGACCATCGCCGGAGCCGAATACACGCTCAACAAACAGTTCTCCCTCATCACCCAGTGGCACTCGGAGTTCGGCTTCGGCGCGGGAGTGAACATCCGCTTTTGAAAACTGTGGATACATCAAATTCTAACTCGCCCACGAAGCCCGAGCGGGCGCTCGCGGCGATGCGGGAGTCCAGTGTCTATCGAGACTACGAGCGCGCCTTCACCCGAGGGACGGGCCTGCCGCTGCGGCTGCACATGCCGGAGATGCTCATCATTGCACGCTACCCGCGGGCGCAGGAAAATCCATTCAGTGCGCTGATGGCCACCGCGAATCGAAGCTGCGCCCAGAGCTGTGCCCAATGCTGTGCGCTCCAGCAGCAGCTTGAAAAGGAAGCCCGGCTCGCGCCGCATACACTGAAGTTTTTCGCCGGCTTGTGCGAGTCCGCAGTGCCCGTTCGCGTCGGCGATAGGCTCATCGCATTTCTCCAAACCGGTCAGGTTCTGTTACACCGCCCGAGCAAGATGAGCTTCGAGAAAATCACGCGCACACTGCGTGCGTGGGGCGCGCTCGTGGATCTCGCAAAACTGGAAGCGGCTTACTTCAACACCCGCGTGCTCGCACCGGTGCAGTATGAAGCCCTCGTGCGACTGCTCGCTATTTTCGCGGAGCAACTGGCCGCCGTCGCAAACGCGCTCTCGCTCCAGAGCGAGCAGGCCGAGCCACTGGCGATGACGAGGGCCAGGACATTCATCGGCCTGCACGCGCACGACGACCTCAGCCTTTCTCAGGTGGCCGGCGTGGCGAATATGAGCGCGAATTACTTCAGCGAAAAATTCAGGGAATCCACCGGCATCAATTTCGTGGAATACGTCGCCCGCACCCGCGTCGAGGAAGCCCGCAGCCTTTTGCACGACCCCCGCCGCCGCATCACCGAGGTCGCTTTTGATGTCGGGTTCCAGTCGCTCTCGCAGTTCAACCGCAGCTTCCGCGAATTCTGCGGCGAGTCGCCGACCGATTACCGCACGAGATTCACCATTGGGGCCGCGGAATCGGCCTGAATCCGAAAAACTGCGCAGCCTTTCCGAACGGGTGCGTAGCGTGAACGCCGCGATTTTCAGATGCTGCCTTCCACGCGGCCCAGTCGCCGCGCTGAACAAAAACAACAAAACACAAACACACATTATGAAAAACATCCGTATCTTCATCGCCGCAGTCATCGCTGCGACATCCATCACAGCATCCGCCGCCAATCCTTCGAATTGGACACCGCCGTCGTACAGCGACAAACGTGTGAGCTCGAAGGCCGAGGCTGAGGATTGCTGCAAAGCCGAAGCCAAGGTCGCGCTCGTCTGCAAGGACTGCAAGACCTCGACCGAAAAAGCCGGCACCGACAAGAAGGGCATCATGTCATGGTTCGACGCCGAAGCCACGCACGACTGCTCAGGCTGCAAGGGCAAGGTGACCTTCAAGCCAAGCGCTGGGGGCAAGGCACCCGCAACCGCAACCCACACACATGAGTGCTCGAAGTGCGGAAAAGGCTCGGCCTACACGTGCTCGACGCACGCAAAGGACGCCAAATAACCAAGGTTCCGAAAAGCCGCCGGATCTCGCGATCCGGCGGCTTTTTTCTTCCAGATGGACGGAACTCTCACAGTCGAAGTCAGCACCCCGCAGGGCATCGTCTTTGCCGGTGAATGCGATGGCGTGGAAATGAAGACGACCGACGGCATCATCGACATCCGCCCCGAACGCAACAGCCATTTGAGCTTTACCCGGACCTCGGAGATCACGCTCCGAATCGGAAGCGAGAGCGTTCGCTACGCTCTCGAAAATGCATCCGCAGGATTGAACAGAAGCTGCCTGACGGTCATCGCCCAGACTGCGCGCCCACTCATGTTACTCGATGGCGCGGAGAACCCGGACCCGTTGTAATCGGGGGCTGCCGGGCCGGATGAGTGCCGAAGAAATGCCCAGTGTTTCCGAGGGGATGCGTAGCCGGATTCTTCGAGGAATGAGAAAGTCACGATGTGAGCGGCACTCCGCCGCTCCGCACTAAAAAACAACAAAACAAAACAAAACAATGAAAACGAACACAATCAAAGCCGCACTGAAAACCACGCTCACGACGCTGGCGCTAGCCATCCTCGCATTTGCATTTTCCGGATGCGAAACCAACAAAGCCGCGAGCGGAACGCACAACATGGGAAGCGGCAGCAACAGGAGTTACATCCCGATGGCAGATCGGAACATGCCTGGCCGCTAAGTTCTGCACAAATCGGAGCCGCCATGATGTTCTTCGATCCACGGATTGAAGAACATCATTGGCGCTTCGTGTCTTCGTTGCCGAAGTCCGCTCCGCGCAACGAAAACTCAAAACTCAACATGAGTGCTCATCCAATCATCCTCGCATGGGCATTGATGTGTCTTGGGCTGCTTCATCCAGCCAGCGCTACCACTCTTGAAGACATTCCGCGGTTGGTCGCAGCGAGGAATCCTGAACTGACCGCCACGCGCCTCATGATCGCTGAGGCGAAAGGGCGGCACCTCGGGGCGGGGCGCCTGATGAACCCGGAAGTGGAACTCAATGGGCGGCGCATGACAGAGGGGCGCGAGGGCGGGTTCAGCATCGGGCTGATGCAGAAATTTCCGGTCACGGCACGCCTGCGACTCGAGAAGGCGGTGACTGTAGCGCAGATCGCTGCGGCAGAGGCGGAGGTCGCGGACCGCCAGCGGATGCTCATCGCGGAGGCGGAGACGATGGCGATCAAGATTCTGGCGATGCATGCGGAGATTGGGATTCAGGAAAACCAGGCGACTCTCGCGGAGAAGCTCACCGAAATTGCCACGGCGCGAGCGGCTGCGAATGAATCCGCGATTGATGCCGGACAGATGAGGCTGGAGGCGCGGCAAATGCGGAATGCGGTCCGTAAATTGCAGTCCGGGGTCGCGGCCATGAATGAGTCGCTCAAGCCGATGCTCGGCCTTTCAGCGAAACAGGAATTGGAGATGAGCGGTGCCTTGCCCGAAGCGATTTCACCGGGGCGCGCAGTGCCGGATGATTCACGGCCCGACATCCGTGCGGCGTTGCAGCGCACGAAAGCCGCAGGGCAATCGGTGGACCTCGCAAGGGCGCGAAAGTGGGAGGACATTTCCGCCGGAGTGATGGTGGAGCGTGCGCGGACGATGGATGAACCGATGGGGCTCCGCGATGAAACGATGATCGGCGTGAAGCTGTCGATCCCGTTGCCGCTTTGGAACAGGAATCAGGGCGAGATTGCGGAGACAACCGCGATGCGAGCGCGCGCTGCTGCGGAGGTGGACGCGCTCCGATTGAAAGCCGGCAGCGAGGTGGCTTCGGCGAAAAAGGAAATGGATCGGCTGCTGCCGTTCATCACTGAAAACACTACGCAACTTCTCCCGCTCGCGAGGCAGCAGATCGAGCGCGTTCGCGAAACCTACGCAAACAACAAGGCTTCGCTGCAGGATCTGCTGCGCGCCCGCGACCAGCTTTTGATGGTGGAAATGGACCGGGTGAATGCGCTCCGCGATTTCAATCTCGCCCGGGTGCGCTGGAAGGCGGCGCTCGGCCGGCAGCAACCGCTGCCAAGGGCGGCGCGGCGCGTGGAAGAACATCGTCATGAAAAGTAAACGTCTCATCTTCATCATCGCGACGGTCGTGGTGCTCGCAGCGGGCATCAGTTTTTGGAGTGCGCGGCCACCCGCGGGCGCCGGCGAGCACAAAGGGCACGAAGCTTCGCACGACGTGGGTGAAGGCGCGCTGCACATCGCTGAGGCCGCGCAGGAGCGTGCTGGACTTGAGATTGCCGTCGTCGAACGACGCGAGCTGATCCACGCGCTGCGAGCCGTTGGGAAGGTCGGCTACAACGAGACCGGGCTGGCCACCATCACGAGCCGCGTGGAGGGCTACGTGGAGAATCTTTTCGTCAACTTCACCGGCGTGGAAGTGAAGAAGGGCGACCATCTCGCCGAGATTTACAGCCCCGACCTCGCCGTCGCGCAGCGTGAGCTTTTTCTCGGAAGCAAAGACCCGACGGACAAAACGCTGCTCGTCGCGGCGCGGACCAAGCTGGAACGCTGGGGCTTGCTGCCGGAGCAAATAGACGAGTTTTTGAAGAATGGAAAAGTCACGCAGCGCGTCACGCTGATGGCACCGATGGGCGGCACGGTGACGGAAAAAATGGTCGTCCAAAACAGCATGGTGAAGCCCGGCGACATGCTCTACAAACTCGCGAATCTCGACTCCGTCTGGCTCTATCTCGACATCTACGAATACGAACTGGGCATGATCCGCTACGGCCAGGAAGTCGCGGCAGCGACCGAGTCGTATCCGGGCGAGACATTCAAAGGCCGCGTGTGGTTTATCAGCCCGACGCTGAATGAAGAAACGCGGACGGTGAAGGTGATCGTCTCGTTGCAAAACACGGACCGCAAACTCAAGCCCGGCATGTTCGTCAGCGCCCACGTGAACGTTCCGCTGCTTGCGGATGGCACTGCGGCTCCGAGCGGCGTGGAAGGTCGCTGGTCGTGCGTGATGCATCCGCAGGTGCTGCGCGATGTGGCCGGTCCATGTCCCGAGTGCCAGATGGCGCTCGTGCAGATTCCCGGCAAGGTGAGCACAGAAAAGCCCGCGCACGTGCTGGCGATTCCGCTCACCGCCGTGCTCGATTCCGGCACGCGAAAACTCGTGCACATCGCGCTGGGCGACGACGTTTATCGGCCTGTCGAAGTGAAGCTCGGGCCTCGCAGCGGCGATTTTTACCCCGTGCTCAGCGGCTTGAAAGAGGGCGACAAAGTCGTTGTGCGCGGCAATTTCCTGCTCGATTCGCAGTTCCAAATCGCGGGCCTTCCGAGCCTGCTTTACGAGAAGGGCCAGGCTCCGTCCGCCGGACACTCAGGCCATGGCGGAACGGCGATGCCTCCGGCGAAAGACGCAGCGCCATCGCCCGCCCCAAAACCTACGAAGGAAGAAGACCACTCGGGCCACGGTGAACCCGCGAAGCCGCCCGCGAAAGCCGCGACCCCGCCGGCCAAACCGCCCGTTCACCAACACTAAGACGCAACTATGATTTCCTGGATCATCGGCTGGTGCCTGCGCAATCCGTTCCTCGTCATTGTGGCAGTTGTCGCGATGGTGTTTGGGGGCGTCTATGCGTTGAAGCAAACGCCGGTGGATGCGATTCCGGACATCGGGGAGAAGCAGGTCATCGTCTATGCAGATTGGGACGGGCGTTCGCCGCAGGACGTGGACAATCAAATCACGTATCCGCTCACCACCGCGCTCACCGGCACGCCCGGCGTGAAGGCCATCCGCAGCATGTCGGGCTTCGGTTTCTCGATGGTGTTCGTCATTTTCAAAGACGACGTGGACTACTACTGGGCGCGCTCGCGGGTGGTCGAGCGGATGAACGTCGCGCAGCAGCGTCTGCCGCGCGGAGTGGTGCCCGTCATCGGCCCGGACGCCACGGCGCTCGGGCAGGTCTATTGGTATACCGTCGAGGGCGAAGGATTCGACCTCGCCGAGCTGCGAAGCGTCCAGGATTGGTTCCTGCGGTATCAGCTCAACTCCGTCGAAGGCGTCAGCGAAGTCGCGAGCATCGGCGGCTTTGTGAAGCAGTATCAGATCGACATTCATCCGGATAAACTCCGGGCGCATCGCGTCACGTTGATGGAAGTGAACGAGGCCGTCCGCAAGGCGAACATAGACGTCGGCGCGAAGGTGCTGGAGAAAAACGGCGTCGAGTTTTTCATCCGCGGGGTCGGCTTCATCAAGTCGGTCGAGGACTTGGAAAAGGTCGTCATCCGGCAGGAAGGCGGAACTCCCATTCAGGTTAAAAACGTGGCCACCGTAACGCTCGGCCCGGAGTTTCGCCGGGGCTCGCTGGACAAGCACGGACGCGAGGCCGTAGGCGGCGTGGCGCTGATGCGATACGGCGAGAATCCGCAACACGTCGTCGAGCGGCTGAAGGCAAAGATCGAGCAACTCGCTCCCGGCCTGCCAAAGAAAACGCTCGCGGATGGTCGCGTTTCGCAGGTCCGCATCGTGCCGTTTTACGATCGCACGGATATCGTGAAGGAAACCGTTTCGACGCTAAAGGAGGCGCTTGGCGAAGAGGCGATCATGGCCAGCATCGTCATCCTCATTTTTCTGCTGCACCTGCGCAGCACGATTTCGGTGCTCATTACGTTGCCGCTCTCCATCTGCCTGTGCTTCATCCTTATGTTCGGCTTCGGCGTGGACTCGAACATCATGTCGCTCGCGGGTCTCGCCATCGCCATCGGAGACGTGGCGGACATGGGCATCATCATGACGGAAAACATCTACCGTCACATCGCCAACGGAGATCCGAAAAAGAGCCATTTCCAAAAAGTGTATGACGGCGCGACGGAAGTGGGCGGCGCGATTGTCACTGCCGTATCAAACACGCTCGTTTCGTTCATTCCCGTTTTTTTTCTCACCGATCAAGAGGGCAAACTTTTCCGCCCGCTGGCGTTCACAAAGACCTTCGCCATCGGTGCCAGCGTCGTGCTTGCGCTCACCGTCGTGCCGCTCGTGTGCTACTTCCTTTTCAAGCCGGTGAAGTGGTCCAAGCGGACGGTGTGGATCATCGCCGGTTCGCTCGGCTTGCTCTCAGTCGTCGCGAGTCACGTCGTTTTCATGTGGGCGATGGAGGGTTCCCATTACAGCGGCTGGCCGATGAGCATCGTGGTGGGTGTCATCGTTGCACTGGCCATCGTGCGGATGACTCGTGAGCGGTTCCTGCCGCTCGAAGAAAACCCGGTCTCGCGCGGTGTGTCTTCCATTTACGCGCCGACGCTGCGCTGGATTCTCGCGCACAAGAAAACGTTCCTCATCGCGCCGCTAACAGTTCTATTTATCGGCATGAGCTTGTGGCTGGGTATCAGCGTCACGCTAAAGCCCATCGAGTGGCTCGCCAATCTCGGTGCCGACAAACCACGTCTGGAGCTCGGGCAACTACGATGGCAAACGCTGAAAAGCAGCGATGGCTCTTCGCGCAGCCGGATGCTCTGGCGCAAGCAGAGTGATGCCGAAAAGCAGCGCGAGACAACTGCGGGCCTCGCCGTCACGGGAGAGCGCCGAATCCTGCCGGGAATCGGACGCGAGTTCATGCCGCCGCTCGATGAAGGCTCGTTCCTCTACATGCCATCGCTGCTGCCTCAGACCGGCCTCGGCCCAGCCATTGAGGTGAACTCAAAGCTGGACCTCGCGATTGCCACCGTGCCGGAAGTGGAGTCCGTCGTCGGCAAACTGGGCCGCGCCGAGAGCGCACTCGATCCCGCGCCGATCTCCATGCTGGAAAGCATCATCATTTTAAAGCCGGAGAATAACTGGCGGAAACTGCCCGTGAAGCGTTGGTTCTCCGGCTGGCCTTCCGCGCTGAAAGCACCGCTCGCCTTTTTTGCGCCCGAAGAGCGTTCCATCACCAAGGCGGAGATTCTCGGCGAGCTTCAGCAAAAGACCGCGATGCCCGGGGTGCTGCCCACGTGGCTTCAGCCGATTCAAACTCGCATCACGATGCTTCAAACAGGATTTCGCGCGATGATGGGCGTGAAGATTTACGGCAGCGATTTGAAAGAAATCGAACGCCTAGGACTCGAGATCGAATCATTGCTTAAGGAAGTGCCCGGCTCCACCGACGTGGTCGCGGATCGCATCGTGGGAAAACCGTATCTCGAATTCGAAATCGACCGGGATCGCATCTCCCGTTACGGCGTGAACATCCGCGACGTGCAGGATGTGATCGAAATGGCCATCGGCGGCATGAACCTCATGGAGAGCGTCGAAGGCCGCGAGCGTTATCCGATTCGCGTGCGCTATCTGCGCGAGTTCCGCGAAGACATTCCTGAGCTGGAGAAGATCCTAGTTCCATCGAGCACCATGGCGCAGGTGCCGCTCGCGCAGGTGGTCACCATCAAGAGCGTGCTCGGCCCGCAGGAGATCAAAGGTGAACGCGGATTGCTCGTCGGCTACGTCACGATGAACACCCGCGACCGCGACGAAATCAGCGTGGTCGAGGATGCGGAAAAATTGCTGCAAGCCGCGCTCAAGGACGGACGCCTCACGCTACCCGCCGGATACTATTGGGAATGGAGCGGCCAGTTTGAGAATCAAGTCCGCGCTACGAAGCGGATGCAGATTCTCGTGCCCGTGTGTCTCGCGATCATGTTCGTGATGCTTTACCTCGGCTTCCGCCGTTGGTGGATCGCACCGGTCATTTACTTCGGGATTCTAGTCAGTGCGTCGGGTGGCTTCATCATGCTTGCGCTGTGGGATGTGAATTTGTCTGTGGCCGTGTGGGTTGGCTTCCTCGTGCTCTTCGGCGTCGTGGACGACGATGGCGTCGTCATCTCCACCTACCTTGAAGGATTGTTCGACGACGGCCGCAAGTTCACGTCCGTCGCAGAAATTCGCGAGACCGTCCTCCAGGCCGGGTTGAAACGCATCCGCCCGTGTTTGATGACCCTCGCAACAACGGTGTTCGGATTGATGCCCATTTTCTGGGCGACTGGCCGCGGTTCCGACGTGATGCAGCCCATGGCGATCCCAAGTGTTGGCGGAATGGTCGTGAGTCTGCTCATCACGATCTTCACCGCCCCGACGCTCTTCTGCGCCATTGAGGAGTGGAAATGGAAACGTGCGCAGCGCGCCACACGAGCTACCACCGCATGACCGCGCCTCCGGCCACTCCCGCCACATGGCACCAGCGATCGGTCGAGGAAACCGTCGCCGCGCTCGGTGTCACGCAAGGTGGGCTTTCATCTGTAGAGGCGGCGCGCAGGCTCGCGGAACATGGCCGCAACGAACTCGCTGAGGGCAAGGCCATCAGCCCGTGGGCGATCTTTCTCGGGCAGTTCAAGAACCTCATCGTGTGGATTCTCATCGTGGCCGGCGTCGTCAGCGGCGTGCTCGGGGAAGTGGTGGATGCCATCGCGATCCTCGCCATCGTCGTGCTCAATGCGGTGATCGGTTTCTATCAGGAATACAGCGCGGAGAAGTCCATCGCGGCATTGCGTAAAATGACCGCGCCACGCGCAAAGGTGCTGCGCGATGGCAAGGTGACGACCGTGCCGTCGGCGGAAGTGGTGCCGGGAGACATCCTCGAACTCGAAGCCGGCGATCTTGTGGCGGCGGACGCGCGCGTGCTGGAAGCGTCTTCGCTGCGGTGCGTCGAGTCCGCGCTGACCGGAGAATCCGAGGCCGTGAACAAACGCGCCACCACGCTCGATCGCGCCGACGTGCCGCTCGGCGACCGCGAGAACATGATCTTCATGGGCACGAGCGTGGCGAACGGACAGGGCCGCGCGGTGATCGTCGGCACGGCGATGGACACGGAGATCGGCCGCATCGCCGGCTTGATTCAGGAAGCCGGAGCCGAGGGAGCCACGCCGCTCCAGCAAAAGCTCGAAGCGTTCGGGCGCATTTTGGTGTGGGCGTCGCTGGGCATCGTCGCGCTGCTCTTCGTCCTCGGGCTGGCGCGCGGGATGAAGTTCTTCGAGCTGTTTATGACCTCGGTCAGCCTAGCCGTCGCCGCCGTGCCTGAGGGCCTGCCCGCGGTCGTGACGGTCTCGCTCGCGCTCGGCGTTCTGCGCATGTCCCGCCGGCGCGCGCTCGTGCGGCGGCTGCCGGCGGTCGAGACGCTCGGCTCCACGAGCGTCATCTGCACCGACAAGACCGGCACGCTGACCGTCGGCGAGATGACCGTGCGCGAGTTTTACGTCGCCGGGTGGACCTTTGAAGTGACCGGCGAAGGCTACGGCCCGAGCGGCGCGGTCCGATTCGACGGCAAAGCCACCGATGCATCGCACGCTGCACCGTTGCTGGAACTCGCGAACATTCTTGTCGGCTGCAACAACGCGCACCTCGTCCTCGAAGACGGCAACTGGCGAGTCGTCGGTGATCCGACCGAGGGCGCGCTGCTCGCGGCGGGGCAGAAGGCGGGCGGCGATAAGCAACGGCTCGATGCCGAGCGCCCGAAGCATCACGAGATTCCCTTCGACTCCGACCGCAAGCGCCGCACGGTCATCCGCGTGATGCCCGACGGACGACTGCGCGCCTTCATCAACGGCGCGCCCGACGAACTGCTGCGACTCTGCACGCACATCCATACCGAGGCCGGCGTCCGTCCCATCACTGACGACGACCGCAGCCGCATCACCGCGCAAAACACCCGGATGGCAAGCCGCGCGCTCCGCGTGCTTGGCTCGACCTTCCGCGATCTCGATCACAGTGCGCCCGCGCAACTCACCGCCGAAAGCGTGGAGCGCGATCTCGTCTTCGTCGGCCTCACCGGGATGTATGATCCCCCGCGCGCGGAGGCAAAGGTGGCCGTCGCCAAGTGCCACGCCGCCGGCATCCGCGTGGTGATGATCACCGGCGATCACCCGCACACCGCGCTCGCCATCGGCCGGGAGCTGGGCATCGCCGACGACACGAGCGTGGCGCTATCCGGCCTGGAGCTCGACCAACTGGACGATGCCGCACTGGCCGCCCGCACCGCGCAAATCGCCGTCTATGCCCGCGTCACCGCCGCGCACAAGCTGCGCATCATCCGAGCGTGGAAAGCTACCGGCGCCGTGGTCGCGATGACCGGCGACGGCGTGAACGACGCACCGGCCATCAAAGGCGCGGACATCGGAATCGCGATGGGCCGCAGCGGCACCGAAGTCACGAAGCAAGCGGCGGACATGATCGTCACCGACGACAACTTCGCTAGTGTAGTCCGTCAAACAGAGCGTAACTTATCGAGATTTGCGCGAGCGCGCTTCACTTTCTCAAGGATATCGCCGGCGCGCGCGGTCCAAATGA
>JAYUSJ010000306.1:0-13084 GCA_043755735.1 Verrucomicrobiaceae bacterium
TTCTCACCGGCGGCACTCCGCGTTGGCGCGGCTGCCTGCCTGTGCCGCGGCAGCGCATCTATTTTGCAAACCATACGAGCAACCTCGATTTTGTGCTGCTGGGGAAACGGGGTCATGACCGGGCTCTGCATCGTCACTTGGACTTCGCGCGATTTACTTCAGCTCGCGGATGAAGAGGTTGCGGAATTGCACGAGGGCGGGCGGGCTGTTCCAGACTCCGTTTTTGTCTTTGCCGCCGTGGTGCTGGAGGCCGACGGGGGCGCTGGCGGGGAAGCCGGGAATCTGGATGCCGGGGAGGACGGTTTTGCCGTTGAGGAGGACGGTGACGAGGCCTTTGCGCTGGGTGATTTCGTAGCGGTTCCATTCGCCGATGGGTTTGTCGGCTTTGACTTTGGGGGTGGCGGCGGCGCGGAGTTCGGGCGGGTTTTTGCCGTCGGTGCGGATGCCGTACATTTCGCCGGAGCCGACGGGCCAGCACCAGATGTTGACTTGGTATTTCTGGTCGCCGCCGAGGATGATGCCGGAGTCGGAGTCGGGGCGGGGGATGCCGAGCACCTGGCCGTCCGGGCCTTTTTCGTCGCTGCCGTCGGGGAGGACGTTGCGGGTGCGCGGGTTGGTGTAGGGGGTTTCTTTGAGCCGCCAATCGACGACGAGTGTGTAGTCGGTGTAGGGGCGGGCGGTCCAAAGATGCTTGTCGCCTTTGGCTTCGCTGGAGGCGTCGTAGTCGATGACTTCGCCGGCGGCTTTCCAATGGCCGTTGTCGCCGTCGGGGAGTTTCCAGCCGTCGAGGTTGATGCCAGTGAAGATGGGGACGAAGCCGTCTGCGGCGATGGCGATTTCTTCGGGCTTGGGATTGGTGGAAGGGAGCTCAGTGATGCGGATGTTGCGGAACTGGCAGGGTGCGCCTTCGCTTTCAAGCATGAGGTAGCCTTTGCGCGGCGAGGCTCCGGTGGCGACGGTGACTTCCTTGCCGTTGACGCTGAGGCGGACTTCGCCGTCCTTGGCGACGACGCGGTAGTGATTCCATTCGGGCGATGGTTTCATGCGTTCTTCGATGGGGAAGCTGCGCGCCTTATTCGGCGAGATGCGGCCGGCGGGTGTCATCTTTGCGCCGTTGACGGGGAATACGTCGCCGTGGACGGAGTACCATTCGTTTTTGCCTCCGGCGTTGTATCCGGTGTCGAGAATCTGCACCTCAATGCCACGCGGATAAGCCGAGCCGATGGCGGGGAGGCCGTCGCCCCAAAGGAAAAGTCCGGAGTTGCCGCCGCTGGTCATATGCCGCCATTCGAGTTCGATGATGCAGTTTTCATACATCTTCTCGGTGCGGATAACGCCGACGGGCGAGCCGGTGGTGATGAGGACGCCATCCTTCACGCTGAAGGTGCCGGGCGCGATGTTGACGGGGACCCAGCCGGTGAGGTCTTTGCCGTTGAAGAGCGGCGTCATGTCTTCGGCGAGGACGGTTGCGGCGGTGAAAAGTAGAAGAGTTCGGGCGAGCAGGTTCATTGTTCCGGAGAGGATGCGCGGGGCGGCGGGTTCTTTGAGGGAATGTGAAGCTTGCTTCGGGGCGGAGAGCTGATCCATTGCTCGGCTGTGCAGAAGAATCGAATTGTGTTTAGCGACGAGGAACGCGGGGTCTGGCTCCATCATGGGAACAGCCTTGAGGTGCTCGATGCGATTGCGAAGGAGTATCCGGAGGGGCGGTTCGATTGTATCTTTGCGGACCCGCCTTACTTTTTGTCGAACGGGGGAGTGACGTGTCACGCGGGGAAGATGGTGAAAGTGGATAAGGGTGACTGGGATAAATCGCGCGGCGCAGCGATGAACCATGCCTTCAACCTTGAATGGCTGGGGCGCTGCCAGCGAGTGCTGAAGCCGAACGGGACGATATGGGTGAGCGGGACGCATCACGTGATTTTTTCGGTCGGCTACGCGATGCAGCAGCTCGGCTTTAAGGTGCTGAATGACATCACGTGGGAGAAGCCGAATCCGCCGCCCAATTTATCGTGCCGCTACTTCACGCACTCCACGGAGACGATTCTGTGGGCGGCGAAAAACGAGAAGAGCAAGCATTGCTTCAACTATGATCTGATGCGGGCGACGAACGACGGGAAGCAGATGAAGTCGGTCTGGAACATGACGGCGCCGGGTGCGCTGGAGAAGACGCATGGGAAGCACCCGACGCAAAAGCCGCTGAAGCTCGTGGAGCGCTGCATCCTTGCATCGACCCAGGAAGGCGACCTGGTGCTCGACCCATTCCTCGGGGCTGGGACGACGGCGGTCGCGGCGCTCCGCACGAAGCGCAGATGCGTCGGGGTGGAGGCGGACGACGCGCATATCAAATTGTGCATCAAGCGGGTGAAAGGCGAGACGTAGGAGATGGAGTCGCTCCGTTTATAAAGAAGCCCGGAGCCCTGCAATCGACCTTGCCAACGAATGCGCATCTGCATTCATTCGCGCCGATGAATTTTTCCAGAACAGTAATTGCGTTTCTTTGCCTCGCGTCGCCGCTCGTCGCGCAGATTAAGCCGACGGCGGCGGGCATCGGTGAAGCCGAGGCGCAAAAGGTGGAGGACCGGATCGCTTCGGTGCGACGCGATTTGATTTCAAAGTATGACATGGCGCTCGGGGAGTTGCAGATTCAGTTTCAGAAAGCTGCGGACCTCGAAGCGGCGCTGGCAGTGCGGGCGGAGCGGACGCGCGTCCAGGCGGAACAGTCGCTCTCCGAGGCAAACTATGTGAAGGAGCCGAAGTCGCTCCGCACCTTGCAAACGACGATGGTGACGCGAATGCAGGAGCTCGTTTCGGGTGTAGTGAACGAGTCGCTTCCGAAGCTCGTGGAGTACAAGAAGCAGCTCACAATGGAGGGCAAGCTCGACGACGCGGTGGCCGTGAAGCAGTCGATCGAGCGCTTGCAAAATGCGAACGTGCCGATCACCAAGGCGGAGGCCGGCGTGATCGTTCCCGTGGAGACTTTACTGCAAGCCTACAGTGCCGACCGCGGCCGGGCAGATAAGACGTATAAGGGCGTGCGCTTTGTGGTGCGCGGCGTGATGGCGGGCTATCGCGTGGACCCGAATGACGCGACCAACCTGCAAATCTTCGTGTCGCCCTCCGGCGGCACCGGCTGGGCGCAATGCACCTTCAACACATCGAAGTGGCGCTACCGCGAAGACAAGTTCGGTGCGAATACGCTGCTGGTTCTGATCCCGCGGGAGGGTAACGAAATTCGCATCGCCAAGGGCGGCCCGATCGAAGTCCTCGGCGACTGTACGGGCTGGGACGAGATGGTGAAGCTGACCAAGTGCGACGTGGGGCGTTAGCCGATTGACAGCGGCGAATGCCGGCCGACTTCCCGCTCTACTGCTTTGTCAGTCGTGAGGTGATGGTAACCGCTCGAGCAATCCGGCGGTGACTTGTGACTCGTGAGTGGTGACTGGTCGCAAGCGTGTTGGCTTGGTTTTCCCGCTTGCAACAAATCACCGCGGATAAACACGCTAGCTTACCCCATCACACGACCACTGAAAGAGCACTACGCCTTTGCCGCAGTCTCACGCACGAGTTGCTCCGTGGTCGCCCAGTCGATGCACTGGTCGGTGATGCTCTTGCCGTATTCCAGCGCCTCCTTGCCGTCGTCAAGCGACTGCGCTCCTGCAAGAATATTACTCTCCAGCATGGCACCGATGATCCCTTTTTCCTTCGCACGCTGATCCAGAATGGAACGGTAAGTCGCCGCCATCAGGGTTTGCTTTTTGTGGCAGTTGGCGTGGCTTGCATCGATCATCACCACCCGCGGGAGGCTGTGCTTTTGCAAAAGCGCGAGAGTGTCGCTGATGGATTTCTCATCGCAGTTCGGCCCGCCGTCTCCACCGCGGAGAATGACGTGGCAGTCGGGATTCCCTTCCGTAGCGACTACGCTGGCGCGGCCATCGTTGTCGATGCCCAGAAAAACCTGCGGCTGCATCGCTGCTTTGATCGCGTTGATCGCGGGAAGAATCGCTCCGCTCGTTGCATTCTTGAATCCGACCGGCGTGGAGAGACCGCTCGCCATTTGTCGATGCGTCTGGCTTTCGGTCGTCCGAGCCCCGATGGCACTCCAGCAAATGAGGTCGGCGATATATTGAGGAGTGATGGGATCGAGCATCTCGGTCGCAGTCGGCAGGCCGAGATCGAGCACGTCGAGCAGGAACCGGCGCGCCTGATGGAAGCCTTCCGGGATGTCGTTCGTGCCGTCCAGATGCGGGTCCATGATGAGTCCCTTCCAGCCTACGGTCGTCCGGGGTTTTTCAAAGTACACGCGCATCACGATGAGGACACGCTCCTTCACTTCCACGGCCAGTTTCGCGAGCTTTTCAGCATATTCGCGGCCGGCTTTGAGGTCGTGAATACTGCAAGGTCCGACGACGAGGATGAATCGATCGTCTTCTCCATTCAGCACCCGGGCAATATCACCCCTTGCCTGCGCAACAAGAGACGCGTGGCGCTCAAGGCGCGGGTTGGCATTGAACATCTCGCGCGGCGTTGGCAGCGCGGTGTTGGCGATAATGTGGACATCCGAAACTCGTGGCATTGACCTCTCAGGATGCGTGCTCAGCCCTACGGCGGCAAGCGCAGCGTTTGAGTGAATTGCGATTATTTCCCCGCTGCTCTTCCGGCGGGAAATCAAAGCTGCAACGAGACGATGCGGCGATTCTTGGTGTCGGCCACGTAGATGCGCATCCGTGAATCCACGGCGAGTCCCCACGGCGTCGCGAACCGGCCCTCGTCCGTCCCCGTCGAGCCATAGCGGCCGAGCATTGCGCCGGAGGTCGAGATTTTCGAGAGGCGGCCCGCACCGTATTCGATGACATAAAAAGCTCCGTCCGGACCGAGCGCGATGTCATACGGGAGATTGAAATCGAGCGGCTGCTTCCCGTCGCCAAGCAAGCCGTCGTATGTGCCGTTGTCTTTGTAAATGTGGACTCGATTATTCACAGAATCCGCGATGAAAACGCGACCATCGTGCCACGCCAGTCCGCTGGGGCGCTGGAATTGCCCCGGCCCCGTGCCCGAACTGCCAAACTCCCGGAGCCACCGTCCGTCGCTGGAGAATACCTGGATCCGATCGTGCCCGCCGTACTCGCAAACGTAGAGATTTTCCGCAGGGTCCCTGGCGATCCCGACCGGGAAAATGAACTCTCCTTTTTCGCGGCCTTGTTTCCCGACGGTGCGGAGGACGGCACCGTTTTGATCGAACCATACGAGCCGATGATAGTGCGTGTCGCAAACGACGATGCTGTTGTCTTTCAGCCACACGATACCCTCGGGTTTCCCAAATTGCACATCGAGCATTTTCCACTGCCGGAGGAGCACTCCCGCTGCGTCGTAAATGAGCACGCGTCCGCTCGTGTCGAGCACGGCGAGTTCGTCATTCGGGCCTGTGGCCATCGATCGCGGCGTGGGCTGTACGGCACCTTCGGGCGGGAGCATCCACGTGTTCCATTGCTTTACCGCGATTGTCGGCGCGCCGCCGGATTTTCCACATGCGGCGATGAACATCGCGATGAGCAAACCGAGCACCCGGAGCGCCACATGAGCACCCGGAGCGAGCGCCCGTGCGGGCCGGTGAAAAAAAGTGCGGCTTTCGCCTGCGAGCGCCAACTGCGTCGCGGCGACCGCTCCGGAAAACCGCGATTCAACCACGGTCGCGCCGTCTTCTGCAGTCTCGATGGCGAGTCGCTCGGGCCGCAACACGCCTTCTGCGAGCCAGCGATTCCCAGGTTCCATCCAGTTTCCGGGGCCGAGGAAGTTCATCATCTCCTGCGTGGGCGGGCGTTCGTAAAGTTCCATCACTGGTCCATGCCAGACAATCTCTCCAGCGGCGATACAGATCACACGCGATGCCTCGGCGAGGACCTGCCCTGGCTGGTGTGTCGAGAACACCGCCGCCCGCCCCGCCATGTGTTCGCGAAGAACATGCCAGTACTTTCCGGCGCGCGACGGATCGATGTGCGCGAGCGGTTCATCGAGAACCAGCGCCGGGCTGTCCGCAGCGATGGCTCGGGCGATTGAGAGCCGGGCCGCCTCGCCTTCGCTGAGAGAATCGGGTCTCTGTGCATCGGATGATGTAAGGTCGAACGCTGCGAGCAATGCATCCGCCCGTGCGGTCGAGGCTCCCACGAGCGTGAGATGTTCGCGCACGCAGGACTGCGGCCAAAGACCGTGCGACTGCGGAGCCCAGGCGATGCGCGGAGGTCGGGTCACTTTACCGCTAGCGGGCTGCTCGAAGCCTGCGAGCAGATTGAGCAACGAAGTCTTTCCGGCACCGGACCACCCGATCACCGCAGTCACTCCGCTACCGATTTCGAGATTTGGGACGCGCAATCGCTCGCGGGAATCCCTCCCGGCTCCTCCGATTCTGCCAATCGCCACATTGCTGAGCTTCCAGGCGGAATCAGTTTTCACGGCGGGCGTAATGAAAGCGGGCGAGGATCGTCATGGCGAGAACCGCAACGACGGGCACGGCAAGCGTGATGAAGAGCATCGCGGAGAGCACCGTAGTCTGGCCGTAGTGCATGAGATTGAAAATCCGGGAAAATGCCGAGGTGAGGGATGGCGGAGCGAGCAGAGAGTTTGCAGTGAAGTCGCCGTAAGCTTGCAGAAACAGGAGCGCGCCGCCCCACAGTCCGGGCCGTTTTATCACGAGCCACTGTGCGCGTGAATCTCCGCTGAGGATTGCGGTGTGGGCGGATTCGCTGTGAAGCCCGCATGAGACGAGGTGACGAACGAAGAGCGCGGCGGGCATGAGCATCAGCACCAGTGCGACGAGTATTGGAATCGGGGACGAGCGGAGCTGGTGCACTGGCGGCAATTGAAAAAGCGCGAGTATGAAAAGCGAGACGACCAGCCCGCCTAGAAGCCCGGGCAGCGCGAGAGCTGCAATACGAATCCGCTGTTTCAAAGCCCAGCCTGCGAGGAGCCACGCTGAGGTGGATGCGACGAGCGCGAGCAGAAACGAGTTTTGAACCTCGCGGGTGAGGGCGAAATTTCCCAGCAAAGCGGGGATTCCCGCAAGGCCTTTGCTCAATACCATGACCGGACCGGCGAACAAAATGAACAGTTCGGCGATGACCAGGAGCAGGACAAACGGAGCGACTCCGCGTCCATCGGATGGCTGCACGCCGGCAGTTCGCCGCCCGTGTTTGCTCGCGCGAAAAAAGAGCATGCCGAGCACTGCGCACTCGAAAGCGAGGGGCAAAAGCATGAGGCGTAGCGATTCGCTGAGTGCCAGCCCGCCGGCTTGCGCGTCGAAGAGTGCGACCGTCCAGGAACGGGCGTTCATACAGACCGCTAGGTCGAACTCTTGAAATGCGAAGAGGAACACGACGCAGAAAACCGCCGCCATTTCCCCCCACCATCCACGCAATTTCCAAAGCCAGCGTCGATGCGCGGCCTCGTGGCCCATGAGAACAAAGCTGTGGCTGCTTTGTGCCGTCCACGCCGGCGGAGAAACCCAGACGAGAATGAACGCCAGCGGCACGACGCGCATCGCGACGAGCGCGCTGTAAAGCAGCTCTGCCGTCCATCCGCCCGCAAGAGCACGCGAGGTGGCGAAACGATAGCCAAGCACCATCGAGGGCAATAGGAGCGTCGCGAGCATCAGCCAAAGACCCGCGCCGGAAACCGACGCGCGCAGAGAGCGGAAAGCGCGCACGCCCCGCGCTGCGGCAAACACTGCGAGCCACGCGATGATTGCCGCCCTCAGTGCGGTGATGACGGTGACGTCCAGGATGCTCATTTCAAATACTCCGCCTTCAGCCATTCCAGACACTCGTTCCGCGCTTTGAGCATCACCTTTTGGTCCACGCTTTTCGCCGCAACGGGAATCAATTCGCGGACCTCTTCAGGAAGGCTGACGGATTGTTCGGGAGTGAGCGGACCGAGCGGAATCTGCCGTGATTTTGATTTCGCGAGGGCGAGTTCAGTGCGGGCGGAAAGAAGATGATCGGCAAGCATCCGCGCGAGATCCCCGCGATTTGCGTCCTTCATGATCGCCACGGTATTCGGGATGCAAATCGTCCGCCCGCCCTCCAATTCCACCGGCATGGCCAGCACGGGCCGGCCTTGGTCCTTCGCGTCAAAATAATCGTCCGTGTCCGTCCATCCCGCTCCCGCCGCGCCGTTTGCCACGAGGTCGCGTACTGCGGAATTGCCGTTCGCGATCTGCACTCCCGCTGCCCGGACATCCGTATGCCAGCGCTTCGTTTTCTCCGGCCCCCATACATTCCACAAGGCCGTGAAATGCGAAAGCGTCGTGCCGTAGAGCGGCTTCGCGAATGTGAAATGCGATGCCGCGCCGGCAACCGGTTCCGCGTGATCGGTCCGCGACACATTCACGATTTTCATCCGCATTCTCCCGCCAAAGCCTGCCCACATTCCATCATCATCGCGCCATTGCGGCGGAGTCCGTTCCCAGCCTTTTCCCTTGTGCTCTGTCAGCAGTCCGCGCTGGGCGAGGTCGAGAGTGCCGAGTAGTTCGTTGTTCCAAAAGACATCGCACTGAGGATGGTCTTTCTCCCGGATGATTCGCTCCACGAGACCGAGCGATTTTGTGGCTTCCGTGTCGAACTTCACTTCGATCGGCACGCCCTCGCGTCTCTCAAAATCCCGGAGAACCGCCTCCGCAAAAACTGAATCGTGAGCGCAATAGACAACGAGTTTTGAATTCCCCTGCGTCCGCCACATCAGCAGCAAAAGCACAGCGCCGAGAACTAGGACTAAAAAAGCCTTGGTCTGCCGGAGATCGTGTACTTGCATCGGTCAGCGAAGACAGCCGCACGAGGCCTTTGAGGATATTGAAAGTTGGGACGAGGATGACATCGCAGTCGAAGTGCCAGCTTTGGCCGGCGGATGCAACGCTCGGAATTCATCAAAACCGCGCGAATGGAGCGTTTTCGGCGCGGATTTTACAGCACTGGTTGACAAACACTGGATCTCTCCACTACTTTCCGCCCGCCTTTCACGAGGCGTCTATGCTCCTCAACCGACATGTCCTTGTCTTGAATAGGCTGTGGCAGGCGATTCACGTTTGCACCGCCCGCAGGGCTTTTACTCTTTTGTGCCAGGGCCATGCACAGGTGGTGCATACGGAAGACGGGAGTTTTTCCACCCACGACTTCGAAAGCTGGCGCGACCTCAGCACTCGCGAACCCGACCCGAACATGGTGCAGACTTCCCGGTGGCGCATCCGCGTTCCGCGCGTGATTCTCCTCGTCCTTTTTGACCGGATGCCGAGGAAAGAGGTGAAGTTCACCCGGCACAATATCTTCGAGCGCGACCGGAACACCTGTCAGTACTGCGGCAAGACTTTCGATCGCAAGGACCTGAATCTGGATCATGTATTTCCGAGGGATCGCGGCGGACCGATGACTTGGGAAAACATCGTGTGCTCTTGCATCCGCTGTAACACGAAAAAAGCGAACCGCACTCCCGAGCAGGCGAAGATGCATCTCATTCGCAAGCCCGAGCGGCCCAAGTGGCGACCGTTTGCCCATCTCACGTTCGGCACGGATGCGCACGAGAGTTGGAAGCACTTTGTGGATTTTGCCTACTGGAACGTCGAGTTGACGTAGCGGTGCGATTTGAGGGATTGCAATCGGACGGAAATCGCCGCAGCCTTTTGGTGCTTTCATGAAAACAATCGCATACGCCGTTTTGCTATCCGCCCTGATCACTCCAGTTTTCGCCGCTCCTGGTGCGGCAGCGTCAGCTCCTGGAATCACGCTCAAAGAGGAGGCAAAGCCCGGCGACGAAGCATGGAAAGCCCTGGAAGGAATGTTCGCAGGCCCGAAAAAACGTCCCGCTACAAAGGATGAAGCGATGGAGGTTTTTCCGGCGCATTTCAAGGATCTCGATGAGAAGATCGCTTTGTTCCGTAAGGACTTCCCGGCCGATCCGCGCCGGTGGAAACTTACGATCGAGGAGGTCAAAACGAGCGGAATACGGAAAATGGTCGGCATGCCGGTCAAGGACGCAGCCGCAATCAGCACGATGCTCAAAGACGTGATCGCCGCGCCGGATGCGGACAAGGAGACAAAGGCTTTCGCGAGCTTCATGGTCGTGGGCGAGATGGGCGATGCGCTGGAAAATGGGAAGGGTTCAATGGAGGAGTTCGAGAAGGCGGTCGTTGCACACTTGAGGGATTACCCGGATTTCAAAATGAATCCGCGGCTTGAGGCGTCCGCAAGAACCCGCAAGACGCAGGCGGAATTGAAGACAAAGCCATTCGAATTGAAGTTCACAGCGACTGATGGCACCGAGGTTGATTTCGAAAAGCTCCGAGGGAAAGTCGTGCTCATCGACTTCTGGGCGACATGGTGCGGACCATGTGTGGCGGAGGTGCCGAACGTTGTCGCGACCTACAAAAAATTGCACGACAAGGGCTTCGAGATTATCGGCATCTCGCTCGATTCCGACAAGGCGAAGCTCGACGCGTTCGTGAAGGAGAAAGGGATGCCATGGCATCAGTTCTTCGACGGCAAAGGCTGGAAGAACGAAATCTCCACAAAATTCGGCATCAACAGCATCCCGGCGATGTGGCTGGTCGATAAAAAGGGAATGGTGATTTCCACCAATGCCCGCGAAGACCTTGAGGGCAAAGTTGCAAAGGCGCTCGCAGAATAAGACTCTGCGTTATGCGTTTTATTTCTGTCGCTCTGATTCTGGCGTTTGCGCCGGTCCTTTCGTCCTACTCCGAAGAAAAACCAGTTCCGGCGATCGCTGCCGAGGAGACTCCGGAAGAGCTTCTGGAACGGATTGACACTCTGCTTAATGACGACGGCCCGACCGAAGTCGTGGACGAAGAGCAGATGCGGGAGATTTTGAAAAAAACCATCACGGGCGTGGACGCGCTGGCGAAGAAGTTTCGCAAGCAGTTTCCCGAGCACCCGCTGCGCTGGCAGATCCGCTTTCACGAGGCGATGATGTTGACGATGCGCAAAGAGGCCGGGATGAAGGTCGCTGAGAACGCAACGCCGCTGCCGATTTTCGACGAAATCCTCGCGGCCCCGGACGTGCCCGCGGATGTGAAAACGAGCACGGGGATGACGAGGCTGGAGTTTCTCTCGGCTGAAGTCTTCGAGCGACGGTTGCCCGTGGAGAGTTGGGAAAAAGACGCAGATGCATTCTTAAAAGCCAACCCGGACTATCCCGATGCACCGGTGATTGCCGAGATGAATGTGGAGGTCGTGGAGGAATTCGCGCCCGACCGGCTCGACGCGCTTTTGACCAGCTTTGCAGCGAGTAAGATTCCCGCGATCGCCGAGCTCGCCCGTGAAAAGCAGGCAGAGGTGAAGTTCAAAGCCGAGATGAAAGCGAAGCCGCTGGAGCTCAAATTCACAGCGCTCGATGGTCGCGAAGTGGACATGGAAAAGCTGCGCGGGAAGGTCGTCCTCGTGGACTTTTGGGCGACCTGGTGCGGACCTTGCATGGCGGAATTGCCGAACGTGCTGAAAGCTTACGGAGACCTAAAAGAGAAGGGGTTTGAAATCGTGGGCATCTCGCTCGATGAAGAAAAAGCCGAGCTGGAAAAGACCATCAAACGCCGGAAGATTGCATGGCCGCAGTATTTTGACGCCACTGGCTGGGACAACAAAATCGCCAAACGTTTCGGAGTGACCGCGATCCCGTCGATGTGGCTCGTGAACAAAAAGGGACTCGTCGTCGATATGAACGTCCGTGGCGGCTTGAAAGAGAAAGTGGAGAAGCTCCTCGCCGAGCCCGCCGAATAGTCCGTTCTACTTTACTTCGCTCAGTTTCACAGGCGCGCCGCCGCGCCGCGCACTCTCGTCTGCGGCGGACATGAATGCGTGCATCTCCAGCGTTTCCTCCATGTCCACGGGCGGCTTGCCGGTTTGCAGGAATTTCACGATTTCTCCCACGAGTGGCGCGTAGTCATCGCCGCCGCTCTTTTGCTCGGCGACCGTCTTGCTGCCGAACAGCGTCACTTTGTGCGGAAGCGACTTCGTGCGAAGGCCGATGAGCGTCCCCGTCCGTCCGCCGCTCCATTTGCCCACTACGACGTCGGTGTCTGCGGTTTTCGTGCGCGTCACGCTTTCGCAGCCTTTTCCCAGCGCGGTGTAGAGCGCCTCCGTGGGGTGAATCCCGTACCAATAAAAATCGGGATGCGTCGGCTCTAAATGCGCCGGCCCGTACGAAATCGCGCCGCGAATTTCCCCGACATCCGTCGCCATCAGCTCGCGCATCGACACATACCATCGATACGCGCTGCCCGTCCACACCGGCACACCAGCCTCCTTCGCCAGCCGGGCGATTTCCCGCGCATCCGCCAGTGAACCGGCGAGCGGCTTGTCGATAAAGAGCGGCTTTTTTGCAGCAATCACGGGCCTTGCCTGCGCGAGGTGCGGACGGCCGTCCACGCTCTCGATGAGCACCGCGTCCACATCCGCGCACATCGCCTCGATGGATGTGTAAACCTTCACGCCCCATTTCTCGCGCAGCTCTTTCATGTATCCATCCACACGCGAAAACGACGACTGGATATCCGCGCTACCGCCCGCCACAGCCGCGACGACACGAGCACCCGGCACGTAGTTTTTGGAGGCCGGATCATTCAGGATTTGCGTGAAAGCAGTCGCATGGGAAGTATCGCAGCCGACAAGTCCGATCCGGATTTCAGCGGCGGAAATTTGAACTGCGAGGACGGTAAATAGTGCTGAGAGTCTCATGCAGAAGACCCTGTCCTACTCTGAAAAAAAGCGCCATCGCAAAATCTTCTATAAACTCTCCTTGCAGCCCGCAGGCCGCCTGCTACGAATGAGCGCGTGTCACGGGGTGTAGCTTAGCTTGGTAGAGCGCCTGGTTTGGGACCAGGAGGTCGTAGGTTCAAATCCTATCGCCCCGACCACTTCACAGAGTCGAGTGAAGTGGTAGAGCGCGGCGGGACGCAGCGGAACGCAAAAAAACTTGACCCCGAAACGGCCCCGAGGATGTTGGGGCGTGAAAATTCGCGAGCGTAAATATCCGACTGGGAAAACGAAGTTCTTGCTCGATGTCGGCTTTGTCGCGGGAAAGCGTTTGCGGC
>JAYUSJ010000307.1:0-13077 GCA_043755735.1 Verrucomicrobiaceae bacterium
GATTGAACAGATTGCAGGTTTTCCAGTTAATACCCCAGTCGCCATCGCAGGTCCGGATCAGATCGTGAACGAAAGTTCCCTCGTGACCCTCAACGGTGCCGGCAGCTTTGATCCTGAAAACGATCCTTTGAGTTTTGCCTGGACCCAAATCGCCGGCCCATCGGTGACTCTGAATCTGAGCAATGCGGCCAATTCTACGTTCACCGCTCCCGCGGTAGGTGTTGGTGGTGCGACGCTCACCTTTCACCTGATTGTCTCGGACGGCCTGCACGACAGCGCTCCGGCCACGGTCAATGTGACGGTCAAGAACGTCAATCATGCGCCGGTGTCTCATGCCGGGGCGAATCAAACGGTCGCCGAGGGAAGTCCGGTCACTCTCAATGGGTCGGCCAGTTACGACATTGACGGCGATGGGCTATCCTACACATGGACGCAGACGGGCGGCACGCTGGTGACTCTCTCTGATTCGCATGCGGTGCAGCCCGGCTTCACCGCGCCACTCATTTCCACCGCAGCCGTTACCCTCACTTTCTCGCTTACCGTAAGCGACGGTATGGCCAGTTCGACAGCGACGGTCAGCGTGGAAGTGGACAACATGAATCACCTGCCGGTGGCCAATGCAGGGCCGGACCAGGTAAAGAACGAAGGGAGCCTCGCCACGCTCAACGGTTCGCTGAGCAGCGACCCGGATGCCGATCCGCTCACCTATGCCTGGACGCAGATCGCGGGGCCGACGGTGGCTGTGGCGAATGCAAGCACGGTTGTGCCTTCATTCACCGCGCCACCGGTGGGACCGGGCGGGGTGTTGCTCGTCTTCCGGTTGACAGTGGACGACGGTTTCGGTGGCACCGCGAGCGATGAAGTCAGCGTCGCCGTAGCGAACATCAACGATCCACCAGACTGCTCACTTGCTCACGCCAGCCAAGCCGTGCTCTGGCCGCCAAACCACAAGATGGTGCCGATTGAGATCCAAGGCGTGGCCGACCCGAACAACGACCAGATCGTGATCACCGTTACCAGTATCACGCAGGACGAGCCGAACAACGGGCTAGGCGACGGAGACACTGCGGTGGATGCTGTCGTCAACGGCGGTCAAATCCTGTTGCGCGCGGAGCGGTCAGGCAAAGGCGACGGGCGCGTTTACCGCATCAACTTCACGGTCTCCGACGGCCAGGGTGGAACCTGCGATGGGAGCGTCACTATTGCTGTGCACTCCTCACCGAACAAGGCCGCTGTGGATAGCGGGCAGAATTTTGATTCACGCCAATGAGGCTGCAACCTGCATTTCGATCTGACACAGAGTTACGGCTACTGACGAACATTTGAAAACTGCCGGAATATAATCCCGGCGATGCGTGAAACAACCAAGAACAGGAAAACTAACACCATGAAAAACACTTTTACATCGCTTCACGCCGGACTCAGAGCCGCACTTTTTGTCGTCGCAGCGATGTTCCTTCAAGCGGAGAGTGTCGCTCAATATCAGCGATTTACGCTTCATACATTCACCGGCCCTGATGGAGCGAACACCGAAGGACCACTCCTGCTTGGCGCCGATGGCACGCTGTATGGAATGACTCAATACGGCGGCACGTCAAACCGTGGCACCATTTTCAAGGTGAATGTCAACGGCACAGGCTTCACCGTTCTGCATAGTTTTGGCGGGACCGACCTAGGCTTTCCGGGATACGCGGGCCTCATCCAGGGGCGGGACGGGATCTTATACGGGACTACATTTTTAGGAGGCATTTTTGGTAATGGCTCTATATTCAAGATCAACACAGATGGATCAGGATTTTCTACTCTTTATGACTGCCCTCTTTCCGGGATCAGAGGAGGGCAACCAATGGGAGGTTTAATTCAGGGACAGGGTGGTGACACAGCTCTATACGGAACGACGAGTAACAGTTTTCCAGGAAGCGGATCAGTATTTAGAATAAATACTGACGGCACGGGCTATACGGCCTTGCACAATTTTATTGATGCAGCCGGCGGTCGCGTTCCAGTTGCTGGGCTTGCCCAGACGAACGACGGCACTTTGTATGGATCGACGATTGTTAACGGCGGTTTTGGCTACGGGACGATATTCAAACTTAATCCAGACGGAAGTGGCTTTAGTGTTCTATACAGTTTTCGCGACATTGATGGGACTAACTCGCGCAGCCGCCTTGTCGTAGACCCGACAAATAATACTACCTTGTATGGATCGGGTATCCAAGGCGGAGCATTCAATGCTGGATCCATTTTCAAAGTGAATATTGACGGAACAGGATATGCGAAGCTTTATGATTACAGTGTTGCCGCCGGATTCGGGAATGAATATGGCATTGTCCTTGGAAGGGATGGTGCATTGTATGGGGCTACGAGTGGCGGGGGGCTTTTGGGCAGAGGTGCCGTTTTTAGGATAAGTACGGATGGCACGGGTTTTACCAGCCTTTATACCGCGGAAAGATCTTCGCATACTGGAGTAACTGAAGGTGCCGACGGGACACTATTCGGGGGAGACTCGGTTTCGGTCTTCAAGCTTTCACCTAATGCGCCACCCACAGCGGTCGCTGGGGCGAACCAACCGGTCAGAATCGGTGTTTCTGTCACTCTAAATGGCAGTGGTTCTTATGATGACAATACACTCCCTGCATTACTGGCATACTCATGGAACTTCGTCTCTGTTCCAGTGGGGAGCGGTGCATCGCTTCAATATTCTAATACGGCAACACCAGACTTCATTCCAGATTTGCTCGGGGACTACGTTGTCCAACTCATTGTTACGGATGGTGCTGGACTGCAAAGCGCTCCTGCATTCGTGACATTGAGCAACTTTAATCAAGCGCCGACATCAGTGGCTTCCGTCACTTACTCGCTGGCCGTTGTCGGACAGGCGGCTCAATTCGACGGCTCAGCGAGCACGGATCCAGAGCACGACGCTCTTGCGTATTCGTGGTCTATCACCGGAGCGCCCGCTGGAAGCACGGCGGTGCTAGCAGGTGCTCAAAGTCCATTCCCGACGCTGACGCCGGACTTGCCGGGTGATTACGAAGTCACGCTGACGGTCAGTGATTTTCTCGGATTCGGCACCCCGGCAAAGGCCACGATCACCGCTTCGACGGCATCGAGTTTTGCGGAAGTTCAAGTCATTCGTGCTTGTGACATCGTTGATTTGTTGGCTGCGAATCAGGTCAGGACCAAAGGCAACCAGACTGCGTTCTGCAATTTCATCCGGCAGGCGGTGAGCGACCTCCAAAAGGGGAAGACAGCCAACGCAATCGGCAAGATCAACAACGCGATCGAGCGCACCGATGGCTTCATCTTGAGGGGAAGCATTGATGGCAACGGCCCCGGAATGGACTGGATCATCGACCCCGCAGCGCAAGCCCAGATTTACCACCTGTTGGTATCCGCGATTCAGGCATTGGCAGACTAAAATATGAAACCAAGCTGTCGAGGTTGTTGCACACGCAATTCAGCCTACCGTCGGCCGAGATAGATTGAGAAATCGAACAAACAAAACCGAAGAACCGAAACAAATGAAAACACCCAGAACACTAAGAACCATCCTTCACGCGCTCTCCGCAGTCGCGGGATTCATTGGACCCATCGCAGCGAACGCCCAAAGCATCAGCGAGGATTTTAACAGTGGCGGTCTGCCGGGGACGATGGAGGCACCGGTGCCCGGAGTAGTTTTCTCGGGCGGAGGGGTGCAATTTTTCCTCGGGCCGACACGTTCATATCTCCGCACGATCGACGCAGGTTTCTACAACCAAAGTTTCGTCGCGGAGGTGACGATGACGTTGGGGATTAGCATTGCGTGGTTTGGCATGGGTCAGGGCACTCCGAATCCGGGCTTTTTCGATGAGCCAGCGACGCCAGCGATCAACCTACGCTTGCACGGGACGGGGCTTGCGGGTGGGGTAGTCCATGCTGGGGATAATGTGGCCAATTTTAGCGGGCCATTCAATTCATTCGGCAATCCCGGAAGCGGGACGCACCGGCTACGATTGCGGTGGAATGCGATTGCGAAGACCGCGACGTTTGAAATCGACCAGCATTACGCTGGCGGGACGTTTACCGCTGATTTCACCTCAATCGCCGTGAATGGTGCAGACAATGGATTCACCGGAACCAACACGCGGATTTACTTCGGTGGTGGGGAGGGGGTTTCGTTTGATGACTTTTCCGTATCGGCATGTGCGACCCCGGTTGCGAGCGCGGGTGCGGACTTCGCGGTGGCCGAGGGCGACACGGTCGCGCTGGATGGATCTGGCAGCGGTGTCACTGGAGGCGGCGCGCTTGGCTTTAGCTGGGTGCAAATTCCCGGGGGGACTCCGGTAACGCTCATCGGGGCAGATACCGCGAGCCCCACGTTGATCGCGCCGATGGTCGCGCCGGGGGGAGAAACGCTCACTTTTCAACTCACGGTGACTGCGGGTGATGAGAGCGCGACGGATACGGTTTCTGTCACCATCGTGAACGTGAACCATACGCCTGTGGCGGACGCTGGTGTGGACCAAACCGTGGCAGAAGGGGCACCGGTAACACTCCGCGGCGAAGCCAGCTTCGATATTGATAATGACGCTGTTGGCTACTCGTGGGTGCAAGTCGGCGGAAGTCCGACGGTCGCTCTCGCGGGGGCGAATTCCGTAAACCCGACCTTCGCCGCGCCCGTCATTGCCGCAGGCGGCGCACCGGGCGTCGTCGCAACGCTGGTTTTTGAGTTGCGGGTGGATGACGGCTTTTCACAAGATGCACCCGCACCGGGATTCACTTTCGCAAATGTTGTGGATCAGGTCGTCGTTCAGGTTACGAACACGAACAATCAGCCAGTAGCCTCTGCGGGTTCAGATCAAACCGTGGATGAAAACACTTCCGTGCAACTCGATAGCTCGGCCAGCGGCGACCCAGACGGCGACGCGCTGGCTTATTCGTGGGTGCAGGTTTCCGGCCCAACGGTCGTGATGAGTGGCATCACGACAGCCGCGCCAACATTTACTGCGCCCTTTGTAAACGCCGGTGGGGCGAATCTTGAGTTTGAGTTAAACGCATCCGACGGATACGGCGGTGTATCTTCGGATCGCGTCGTGATTCATGTTCAGAGCATCAACGACCCGCCTCTTGCTGCCGCAGCGCAACCCACAGTTGGCCTATTGTGGCCACCGAATCACCGCCTCGTGGCCGTGGGGATCACCGGGGTGACCGACCCGAACAACAACGCGACGATTACGATCACGGGAGTCACCCAAGATGAGCCGACCAACGGCCTTGGCGATGGCGACACGCTGATCGATGCGGTCATCAACGCCGACGGCACGGTGCTCCTTCGCTCCGAACGTTCGGGGAACCACGACGGTCGCGTTTATCGAATCTACTTCACCGCCTCGGACATCGAGGGCAGCTCGTCCGGCGTGGTGGTGGTAAAGGTGCCGCACAGCGTGAAAAAAACCGCCATCGATAGCGGCAGCATCTTCGACTCGACACACTAACGCCGCAACGCGCGTCCTACCCTCGAGGGTAAGACGCGCTTCTTTGCAAACCGCGATATCGAGGGCGGGACACGCAAGAGTCCCGCCTTTTTTTGGCCGGGCTTCCTTGGGTCCACTTGTGAAGCATGAGACAGCCTCGTCCCCTTATTCGGTCATGCTCCGGCTTTTCACGGCACGAAAAAGATTGGCGCAGGAGCATCTCGGCTGGGAGGTTTTGTGCAGGACTGACTACCTCGCACCGCGCCAGGCGATCCAATGTGAGCTCCAGCCGACAATCCCGCCGGCCAGTAAATCGAGCGAGTAGTGCTGTCGGGTCGCAAGCGTAGAATACGCAATCGCGGCGAACCATAGTCCGCAAACAACCATCGTCCAGCGAGGCACCGAAAACACCCGCAGCGCGAGCGCACTCATGGATACAATGAATCCCGCGTGAAGCGACGGAAATGCGTTCAAAGTCCCGTCGAGGTTTACGATCCAATTCATCGCGATTCCGCTGCCGATATTCGTCGGACGCGGCACTTGCGTGGGGAGGAAAAAGAACACGGCAAATGAAATGGTCATCATGGTCGCCACGCAGATGGTGAAACGCCGGATCGCCACCCGTGTCGGTAGCAACCACGGCATCCCGCCGGAAAACGCAAAGTAAGACAGATAAACCCAGCTCCACGGCTCCGGAGCAAAGGGCACCGCTCGATCGATCCACAGCATCGGCACTTCGTGGACTGGGAAAAACGCGTGCCGTCCGAGCGTGCCGTAGCAGATCCAAAATACGGCGTTCAAAACGACTGTGATGCGCAATTTCAGCCGCCACTCTGCTCTCGCAAGTTGAAGCAGCACAGCTACGGAATGACCTTTCCGGCGTGCGGGTTCGGGACGCTTTCCGGGGCGCGCCGCGGGCCGCGCCACATTTTCAAATACGCGGTGGGCAGCCAGCCGCGGCCGGTGTTTCCCTCGACGTCAGTCTTGGGCAAATACACCCACGGCACGGACGGATGCGTGTGGTGCGTGAGGTGCCAGTTATGATTCAGCCACAGCACATCGAGCGGCTTCCAAATCCACAAATTGCGCGCCCCACGGGTGACGTGCCGCTCGGTGCCGTAGTGGTGCACATATTGCATGGCCGACCACATGAATCCAAAGCCCGCATACATCGCGATGTAGTGCCACACGGGAATTTTGAGGAACCAGACGATGCCCGTGTGCAACGCAATCGCCGCCGCGCCTTCCACCCGGATGAGCCGCCGATAGCGGGGATTGAGCGATTCAATGAATGCGGTCGTCGCTTGATCGACATGCAGGTATTTTTTGTCGGATCGAAACGGAAGGATGAGAAACACCACATTACTGAGCGCGACGATGACGTAATAAAACCCGGTGAGAATCCCGTAGAGCACCAGGATTTGCCAAACTTTGTGATCGCCTTCGAAATAGAAGTCGAACGCTTCATCGTCGGAGCGATTACGCAAGTGATGCCCGAGGTGTCCCTGGCGGATGAGGTGAAACGGAGCAGGGAAAAACAGGGCTAAAAAGCAGCCGACGGTTTCATTCCATCGACGGTTGGAGAAGAGCATTGAGTGTTCCGCTTCGTGGATGGTGGAGTAAACCGAGTTCATCACGATTCCAAAAACCACCGCGAGCAATCCCAGCTCCCAGCCGTGGACTCTTGGCACCGCAAAAAGACACCCGCCGATTGCGAACAACTGCGCGACGACGATGGCGGCGTTGAGTTGGTTTGGGATAGCGGCGTTTTTCATTCGGCGTGGCATCATTGCACAGAATATCGATGGCGAAGAAGCGGAAATCGTTTTGCCGATTTACGGAGGCCGCCCTGCGTGGTATCTCTGGTTTCATGAAATCTGACCTTCTCACCGCGCTGCTGAACTCGCCGATGCTGCCGGAGTTGCTCCAGGAAGGGCACGCGGCTTTCTTGCGAGAGCAGAAACTTCGCGCGAAGTTTTATGCGGACATCACGCCGGAGCGCAAATGGGAGTTCATCCAAGGCGAAGTGATCATGCACTCGCCAGCGCTGAATCGGCACCTGAACGCGACAAAGCATTTGATGTCACTGATGGATAATTACGTGCGAATTCACCAACTCGGACTCGTTCACACAGAAAAAGCGATGACCTGTTTTCCCCGTAACGATTACGAGCCGGATGTTGTTTTTTTCGGCATCGCGAAAGCCCCGCTCATTCACTCAGATACGCTCCGTTTTCCCATTCCCGATTTGATCGTCGAGGTGCTCTCGCCGTCCACGGAGGAAAGGGATCGCGGCATCAAATTTCAAGACTACCACCTCCACGGAGTGCGGGAGTATTGGATCGTGGATCCAGTCGCGGAGACGGTGGAACTCTACCGCCTCACCGATGAAATCTACCCGACCGTCGCGCCGCAAAAGGACGGACTGCTCGCAAGTGATGTCATTCCCGGCTTCGAGATTGCCGTTCGCGCCATCTTCGATGCAGTCGAGAATCTCACAGCGTTGCGGGGGCTTTTGGGTGGTGTGTAGATTCTATGAAACTCGCCATCATCTCGCCGAAAGGCCCGCTCTACCGGCATCGCGGAGGGATTTGGAAAAAATCCCTGCGCTATCAGCCGCTCACGCTCACCACGCTTGCTGCGCTTATACCGAAGGACGTGCCGTGCGACGTGTGGCTCATCGATGAGGGGATTGCGGATGTGCCGCTGGATTTGGAAGCGGATATCATCGGGCTCACGGTCATCACGGGCACGGCGTCGCGGGCTTACGAACTCGCCGATCATTTTCGGGCACGCGGGATCACCGTGGTTCTCGGCGGACCGCATGTGACGCTCATTCCCGATGACGCTGCGCCGCACGCGGATGCCATCGTCGTCGGCTATGCGGAGGATACGTGGCCGCGGTTGCTCCGCGATTTTGCCGCCGGCGAAATGAAGGCGCGCTACACGCAGGCACCGGGTCTCGAAATCGGCGGGCGGCCTTTTCCACGGCGCGATTTGCTGCCGGCGTCGCACTTTCTCACGAGTAATGTTTTCGAAGCGACGCGGGGTTGTGTGCATAGCTGCGATTTCTGCGTGGTGCCGACGGCGTGGGGGCGGAAGCCCTTCCAGAAACCGGTCGGTGAAGTCATCGCGGATATCCGGCAGATGGGCGCGAAGAAGCTCATTTTTGTGGACCTGAATATCATCGCGCATCGCGGCTACGCGTTGGAGCTTTTCGCCGCGCTCGTGCCGCTGAAGCTGCAATGGTACGGCCTTGCGACCACGCTGCTGGCGAACGATGCGGAGTTGCTGGAACTCGCGGGCCGCAGCGGATGCAAGGGCTTGCTGATGGGCCTGGAATCAATCTCCGAAGTGAACCTTCGCCAGAATCACAAAGGGTTCAATTCCAACGTCGGCTACGCGCAAGTCGTCGAGCGACTGCACGCCCACGGGATCGCGCTGCAAGGATGCTTCGTCTTTGGCCTCGATGACGATAAGCCGGACGTCTTCATGAAGACTGCGGAGTTTGCCGTGGAGTCCGGCATCGACTTGCCGCGCTTTGCCGTGGTGACGCCGTTTCCGAATACGCCGCTCTACAAGCGGCTCGAATCCGAAGGTCGCATCCTCACAAAGAACTGGGAGCTCTACGACGCACAGCATGTCGTTTTTCAGCCGCGCCACATGTCGGTGGAGCAATTGCAGACCGGCATCGAGACCGCGTGGAAGCACGCATATAGTTTCCGCTCCATCATCCGCCGTATCCGCCGCTCGCCTGCGCCCTGGCCCGTGCGACTCGGTACGAATCTCGGCTACCGATTCTACGCGCACAACCTCAGCCGCTTTTACAACTGCGACTGGATCATCGGTCGCGCTCCGTCGGTGCGGGTGCGGGAGGTTGCAGGGGTGCATTGACGCTCTCGCTTGCCAAGACTATCTTCGCGCTATGAGCACCCGACAACTAACCGTCAGCGACTTTGCCGCGCACTGCGTGGACGAACTCAGCGTGATCGAGAAAGGAGATACTGTCGTGGAGTTGCTTCGCGATGGAAAAGTCATCGCGACGATTAGTCCTATCGCACCGCACGGAGACGGGGGTTTGGTGGAACTCGCCTGCCACGCGTATGCTGCCGGTCGAGTGTCTCGTGAGGTCGCTGCGAGCCTCGCGAATATGACCCGCGCTGAATTTGATCAGGCACTTTTTGATCACCGCATTCCCTCATACGATGAGGCTCGCCTTGCGCAAGACAGACAAACCCTTCGCTCGCTCCGCAATCGGTGATCGTTGTCACCGATACCTCCGTCATCCTGAATCTGTGTCTCATTCGCCAGGAGACCGTGCTTCCATCATTGTATGGAAGCATCCTCGCGCCGGATGTCGTCCTCGCTGAGTTTCAACGCCTCGTATCTGCGGATGAGCGCTTCGCTGGACTCACCTTCCCGGCATTCATCCAGACGCACACGCCGATTCGACTCATCCCGGAGTTGACGACATCGCCTCGCCTGCAATCGGGTGAGATCGCCGCGATCTCGCTCGCCGTGGAACGCGGTGCGGACGCCGTGCTCATGGACGAACTCGCCGGACGTGCTGCTGCGGTTGCGCTCGGGCTCAAGCCAGTCGGACTACTCGGCATTCTTCTCGACGCAAAAGAACTCGGCTTCATTTCCGCAGTGTCTCCTCTGCTCGAGAAACTAGAAACCGAAGCAAAGTTTTGGATCAGCGCATCGCTACGAGCCGTGATTCTCAGAGACGCTGGCGAACTGAACCCATGAAAATCACCATCATCCACCCGTGCATCGGACGGCGGCGCGGGGATAAAGGATACATCCGCACTTGGCAGATGGAGCCGCTGCCCGCTGCCACGCTCGCGGGATTGACGCCGAAGGATGTGGAGGTGCGGTTTTACGACGACCGGATGGAGGAGATTCCATACGACGAAAAGACGGACCTCGTGGCGATGAGCGTGGAGACTTACACGGCGAAGCGGGCTTACCAAATCGCCAGCGAATACCGGCGGCGCGGCGTGCCGGTGGTGATGGGCGGCTTTCACCCGAGCCTCTGCCCGGACGAAGTCGCCAAGTATGCCGATGCTGTAGTGACGGGCGAAGCGGAGGAACTCTGGCCGCGCGTGCTCGACGATGCGCGCCACGGAACTCTGGAGAAATTCTACCGCTCCACGAGCCGCCCGCCGCTCGTGGGTCTGCGGCCGGACCGCTCTCCAAGAATTCGTGAAAAACTCATCATCTATTGCCATGAAAACATCCTCGCTCTTTCCCCTTCTGGTCGCTGTGTATCACCGTCTCGCAACGGCAAGGGTGTGATTAAAAGTGGAATGGAGCCAGAGGTTAGCAGGTGAGTGTTGAACCGACGGGCGCGGAGTAGAGCGAGTGTGGCGACAGCCCACTCGTTGCGCGGGGTTTATAGCGAGTGGGCTTGAAGCCACACTCGCTCTACTCCGCGCAACTCGATACGCATCACCACCGTTCCACTTTTAATCACACCCGAACGGCGACCGGAGGAAAGCGATTGCTTGCGGGAGTGAGGTGCAAATGGGAGGATCAAATCCGATGAGCAAAACATTCCTTTCAGTTTCTTTGTGGATGCTACTTTTTTGGGCAGGCTTGGCGGGCGCGGCTCCGGTGGTTTCTAATATCGTGGCGACGCAGCGGGTGGGGACGAAGCTGGTGGATGTGACTTACGATGTGGCGGGGGCGGGGATGAGTGCGGTGGCGGTGAGTCTGGAGATTTCCAGCGATGGCGGGGCCACGTTTGCGGTTCCGGCGACGACGGTGACGGGGGCGATTGGCGCGGGCGTCGCGGTCGGCACGGGGAAGGTGCTCACTTGGAACGCGGGGGCGGATTGGGCCGGGCAGTATTCGGCGCAGGTGCGCTTTCGGATTACGGCGGATGATGGGGTGGCGAATCCTGTGCCTGTGGGGCTTGTGTTGATTCCGGGAGGGACGTTTCAGATGGGGGACGGGCTTTTGTATGCCCCGGTTCATTCGGTGACGTTAAGCGCCTTTTATCTACAGAGTAAGGAAACGACGATAGACGAATGGAACACCGTGAAGACATGGGCGTTGGCGAATGGTTACACCATTACGAGCGCTGGTGCGGGGAAAGCACCGGGGCACCCGGTACATACGGTGAACTGGTATGATGTGGTGAAGTGGTGCAACGCGCGGAGTGTCATGGAGAACCTCGTGCCGTGCTACTACACGGACGCGGCGCAGACGACGGTGTATCGCTCCGGTTCTGAGGATGTGAGCAATGCGATGGTAAAATGGAGTGCGAACGGGTATCGGTTACCGACGGAAGCGGAGTGGGAATATGCGGCCCGCGGCGGGCTCAGCGGGAAGCGGTTTCCATGGGGGGATACCGTCACGCACTCGCTCGCGAACTATTACAGCTCGGCAACATACGCCTATGACATCAGTCCGACCCGTGGGTACCACCCGACGTACAGCCACAACGGGAGTACCTACACCTCACCCGTGGGAGCTTTTACGGCAAACGGATACGGTCTTTACGACATGGCGGGCAATGTGTCCGAGTGGTGTTGGGACTGGCATGGTTTTTACTATTACGGCGACCCGACTGCCAACAACAATCCGCACGGCCCAGATACAGGCTCCTACCGGCTGTTGCGCGGCGGCGCTTGGGGCTTCAATACCTTTTCCTTGAGCTGCGCCAACCGCGCCAACGATGAGCCGAGGAGGACGTTCGACTTCTTTGGATTTCGGTGTGCGAGGGGGCTTTGAATTAATCCCTTTTAACGCCTTCCTCTTCTCCTAAATGCAACCTGAACTTACCCAACTCGCCCGCCGCCTCATCTGGTGGAAGCCGCCGGAGGAATCCCTCCGTGCGCCGGAGCGTGTAATCGCGCAGGTCATGGCTTTGGGGACTTGGGATGATATTGAGCTGGCGAAACGCGAATGGGGCATCGGTGCGCTTCGGAGCGTGCTGGCGACGCCGCCGCCGGGGGTGTTTGACCGCCGGAGCTGGAACTACTGGCACGTCGTTTTCGATATTGCGCCGGTGCCGGAATTGCCTGTGCGGAAACTTCCTCCCGATGTCTGAGCCAGCGACCAGTTTCAGGCCGGATATTTTGCCAGCGGCGCAACGGCGGATGTGGGATGCGAGGATCGGCGTGCCGGGGTATTTCGTGCTCTACGGGGGCACTGCGCTCTCACCATTACCCATAAGTCGCAGGGCGAGAATGGAGGGCCGAAGGTCCGCAAATGTAATAGCCCAGGGTCAGCGAGCGCAGCCGCGTGAGGGGCTATCAGGCCCCTTTTACGCGGGAACGAGCGCAGCCCTGGGTCATGCCGTAGCGATGGGCAAGCCCTGCAAGGGCGCAATCGAACTGGACGCACGCGGTGGTTTCGCCCTTGCAGGGCTGTATGGTTCTCCCGCCGGAACCCAGGGCTGCGCTCCTACGTCGCTGACCCTGGGCTATTACATTGCCGGGCCTTCGGCCCTTCACTCATTCCACTTTTAATCACACCTCGCTAAATGCGGACGGCATCACTCCGCTTTTCGCCGGGTCGCGAGGTCGAGCGTCTCGCCGGGGCTGAGGAGGAAGTAGCGCTTGCCGTCGGCTCCGGCGGTGTAGGCGCGGTCATAGACTGCGATTTTGCT
>JAYUSJ010000308.1:0-13070 GCA_043755735.1 Verrucomicrobiaceae bacterium
ATCGCGAACTTCGAGCCTCGCAGAATCCGCCGCACCTCGCGGCGTCTCGGGATTTCGACAGACTCCAGCTATCGCTTTGAGCGTGGCGTGGATATTGGAAGCACCGTCGTCATCGTTGAGATGACCGTGCGACTGCTTGCGACGATCACGGGCGGTGCAAGCGCCTCCAAACGGTCGAGTGCGACCACCACTCCAAAAGTCGAGGAGTTCATGTCCCGCAGCCAGCCAACCGTTCCGCTCCGCCACGAACGCGTCACCGCGTTGCTCGGCGTCGAAGTTCCGCAAACGCGCATCGACGAAATCCTCACCGGCTTCGGCTTGCGAAAAATGGATCACGGATGGCAACCGCCCACGCGCCGCGCCGACCTCACCCGCGAAGTCGATCTCATCGAAGAAATCGCCCGCGTCGTCGGAATGGATGCAATTCCGGCAAAAGTGCAGGCGCGTTTCGCGAGCGCGAGCGGGTCGGACCGCAACTACGATCGCTCCATGGGACTCCGCCGCGCATTTGCGGCGCAGGGGCTCCACGAGGCGCGCAGCATCACACTGGTCCCATCGCAGCCGCTCGGACTCGCCTACACCCGCACCGCGCCGGAAAACTGCCTGCGTGTGAAAAACCCAATGCTCGAAGAACAAGTCGTCCTTCGTCCTGCGCTCATCCACGGTCTGCTCACAGCAGTCCGTGACAATCATCGCGCCGGAGCGAAATCGGTGCGTTTGTTTGAGGTCGGCCGCGTCTTCCACACGCAACGTCCTGAGGAATTCCTCCACGCCGCCGTCGCTGTTTCCGGTATTCTCGGAGAGCGGACATGGCGCGCCGCCGAAGCAGGAAACGCGGACCTCTTCGACCTCAAATCGCTACTCGCAACCGTATTGGGCGCAGGCATCACGTTTGAGAAAGACGAGAACCCCGCGCTCGCACTGGCTCTCGTGGTCAAAATGAACGGCAAACCGTGCGGTTTCGCCGGACAGCTCTGGCCCGCAGACGCCCGCGCACTCGACTCCGCAGCGCCGGTCCTCTTCGCCGAGATCGATCTCACCGCGATGTGGAAAGCCACTTCGCCCGACGCCGCAAAGAAGTATCGCGAAATCCCGCGCTTCCCCGCGACCACCCGCGATATCGCCATGCTCGCTCCGCTGAAACTCGCCCACGCGCAAGTCGCCGAGACGCTCGCAAAAGCCAACGAACCGCTGCTCGTCGGCGTAGAGCTTTTCGACGTCTTCACGGACGCCACAGGCGCGAAAATCCCCGCCGACCAAAAGTCTCTCGCCTACTCGCTCACCTACCGCAGCGCCGACCGCACGCTCACCGCCGACGAAGTCAACTCCGCGCACACAAAGCTCAAAGATCGCCTCAAAATGCTCGGAGTTACGCTGCGAGAATAGCCCGTTAGATTTTCTCCCCGAAATACCGCTGAAGCGGGTAGTCTTTACGCAATATGACTCGCTTCGACCTACGACTGACGCTCGCCGCCGCGCTCGCCATCTCCGCTTCCGCACGCGCCGAAACGGACTTCAACCGCGATGTCCGTCCGATTCTCAACAAGAACTGCACGGGCTGCCACGGCGGTGTGAAGCAGGCGGGCGGCATCTCGTTTGTCTATCGCGAGAAGGCGCTTGGCGAGGGCAAGTCGGGCGAGAAAACGATCGTCGCGGGAAAGCCCGAGGAATCCGAAGTCATCAAGCGACTGCTCACGACGGATGAAGAGGAACACATGCCGCCGAAAGACCACGGCGACGGAAAATCGCTGTCGGAAAAAGACATCGCGACCCTGCGTCAATGGATCACCGAGGGCGCGAAGTGGGGCGAGCACTGGTCGTTTGTAAAGCCACAACCGCAGCCCGTCCCCGCTGTGAAAAATGCCGCGTGGCCTACGTGCGACGCCGACCGTTTTATCCTCGCCACGCTGGAAGCCGAGAAGCTCGCGCCGTCAAAAGCCGCCGAGCCCGCACAGTGGCTCCGCCGTGCATCGCTCGACCTCACCGGCCTGCCGCCATCACCGGAAGAACTCGCTGCTTTCGAATCCGACGCTCTCCGCGATCCGCAGTCCGCTTTCCGCAATCACGCCGACCGTCTGCTCGCATCGCCACACTTCGGCGAGCGCTGGGCCGCGATGTGGATGGACTTGGCCCGCTACGCCGACACGCAAGGCTACGAGAAGGACAACGGACGCGAGATTTGGCCGTATCGCGACTGGGTCATCCGCGCCTTCAACGCCGACATGCCGTATGATCAATTCACGGTGAAACAGCTCGCCGGCGACCTGCTCCCCGGCGCGACCATCGAAGACCGCGTCGCCACGGGCTTCCACCGCAACACGCAAACAAATACCGAAGGCGGCACCGACGACGAAGAGTTCCGCCTCCACGCCGTCATCGACCGCGTGAACACGACGTGGACTGTCTGGCAGGGCACGACGTTCGGCTGCGTGCAGTGCCACTCGCACCCGTACGACTCGTTCAAACACGACGACTACTATCGCTTTCTCTCGACGTTCAACAGCACCGAGGACGCCGACATGGGCGACGATTTCCCTCGGATGAAAGTGCCGTTCGACTCCGCGAAATTCGCCGAGGCCCAGTCGCTCGACAACGAAATCGCGAGCCTTCGCGCCAAAATCAACGACGCCGCAAAAACCCTCGCTGCGGAAAAATGGACGCCGCTTTCGCCGGCAGAAATCACCGGCCCCAAGGACGCAAAATTCACCACCACCGCCAACGAAATCCGCGTGGACGGCACGGTGCCGAACGGCGCTCTCTACACGATGAAGCTGCCCGCCGATACAGCGTTCAGCGCACTGCGACTCGACATCCTCCCGCGAAAGGACGACCCGAAACAATGGCCCGAACACGGAGCCGTCGTCGGCCACATCTGGATGGAAATCGAAGACCCCGTCAAAGTCGCCGCCGCGAAGATCGAAGCCGAGAAAATCAAAGCCGAAGAGAAAGCGCTCGATGAAGCCGAGAAGGCGGAAGCAGCCGCAAACAAGGACGCCAAAAAGGAAAAGAAAAAGCGCGAGCCCAAGCCGCTGCCCACCGGCATCGAGCGAGTCGAGTTCGTCGCCGCGTATGCCGACACGCTCACCGGCCCATACGATCCCGATGAAAGCCTGAAGCCCGGCTGGGCGGGCGGCGGTGCGTTTCCGAAATTGTTTGGCCCGCGCTGGCTGGTCTTCGTGCCAAAGGAACCCGTGAACGTTTCGCAAGGCGCGACGCTCCGCCTGCAATTGAAGCACGAGATTTTCGACGCCGAGACAAAAGGCTCCATCGTCCACCGCTTCAAACTCGGCACTTCATCCGCGCCCGCATGGACACAGCTCGTCGGCGCACCCGAGCGGGCGGAGTTGAAAAAGCGCTTGAGCGAAGCCCGCAAAAAGCGCGACGCCATTCCAAGCGCCAGCAGTCTCGCGATGGCAGAGCGCCCCGACGACGCCCGACGCGAGACCCGCGTTTTCCTTCGCGGCAATTTCCTCGCGAAGGACAAGACCGTCGAAGGCGGCACGCCAGCCATCATGCCGCAACTCCCGGCCGGACGTGCCGATCGCCTCGCCGCTGCCCGCTGGCTTGTCAGCCCCGAGAATCCCCTCACCTCCCGCGTCATCGTGAACCGCATTTGGGCCGAACTTTTCGGCACCGGCATCGTCGAGACGCTCGAAGACTTTGGCTCCACGGGCCTCCCGCCGTCGCACCCTGCTCTGCTCGACCACCTCGCGCCGCGCTTTCAAAATGAACAGCGCTGGAGCCTCAAAGCGCTGCTCCGCGAACTCGTTCTCTCATCCACCTACCGCCAGGACCACCGCGCCACGCCCGCACAACTCGCCCGCGACCCCCACAATCGCTTGGTCGGGCGAGGTCCACGCACCCGGCTCACCGCCGAAATGGTCCGCGACCAGGCGCTCGCTGCATCCGGACTGCTCAGCAAAACAATCGGCGGCGCATCCGTCATGCCGCCGCAACCCGACGGCGTGTGGCAGGTCGTGTATAACGGCTCTTCGTGGAAAACACCCGAGGGCGAAGACCGCTATCGTCGCGGTCTCTACACCTACTGGCGGCGCACCAGTCCGTATCCGAGCTTCATGACATTTGATGCCGCCAGCCGCGACGTATGCGCCGCCCGCCGCATCGTCACCAACACACCGCTTCAAGCGCTCGTCACACTCAATGACCCCGTCTATTTCGAAGCCGCACAAGCCCTCGCCAAGCGCATGAAAGCCGCCGGCGAACTCACCGAAGCGCGCATCGCGTGGGCGCTCCGCAACGTCACCACGCAAGAGCCAAATCCAGCCGACATCACCCGCCTGGCAAAGCTCTACGCCGACGCCACCGCAGCCTACACCGCCGACCCCGCGCTTTCCAAAAAAGCCGCGCCAGATCCCGAACTCGCCGCACTCACACTCGTCGCCAGCACGATCCTGAATTTCGACGAAGCGTTGACGAAGTAGTATCCGGTTACCGCGCCCCTTGGCGCAACTGGAGTAGCACGTCTGCCGCGATCTTAAAACGCGATCGTGGCCTGCACGTAGGCGAAGTCGGCGTCGTCGCCGGGGCCCGTGTCTTTTAGGTAGGAGCCGGCGAAGAAGTGGCTGTAGCCGCTTTCCACGGTGAGGTGGTCGGTGGCCTTCCATTTCACGGTGAAGTCCACTTCGTGTCCGGCGAAGTTGCTCGCGCCGATGGTGCGGACGTCGCGGCCTGCGGGCGTCTTGGTGCGGAGCGTGGAAGTGCCGTTGGACCGGAACCAGTAGTCGGTCGTTTCGGCCAGCCAGAAGGCGTGGTAGTCGAGCGTGACGTCCACGTTTTTGACGGGCTTGGCGCTGAACGAGAGGCGGGCGTCGTGCAAGTTGCGCCAGCTAAATTCGTCGATGAACCCGTATTTCTCGTGGTTCGACGGGAAGAGATTCTGGAACGACTGGGAGCGTCCATCGCCGGGGTTCTTGTCGCCGGTGGCGTAGTTGTATTCCAGCGCGACTCGGGGCTTCCACTGCGCGTCGGCGAATGTGTAACCGACGTTTGTATGCGTGGCGAAAGCGCGGTGGTCGAGCTTCGCGGTGGTGCGATTGCCGGTCCACACGTCGCCGAACTGATACGCGAACTCGGCGGTGTAGTCCCAATTGCCAAGCGCACCGGGCGTGGATTTCCAGCGTGTGCCGATGGTCGTCGTGCGCTGCGCCGGGCCGCTGCTGGCGCCGCGAGCGTCGAGCTTGTTGACGGGGTCGAGGTCGGGCTGGTCATCCGATTTATCGCGATGGAGCACGTAGAGATCGGTCGTCTGAAACCCGTGTGCTTCGGTCGTGAGGTAAAGGCCGAGGAGGTTATCGGCGCTGTCGCTGTCGTTGAACGTGTCCTCTTTGATCTGCACGGGCCGTCCGGCAAATGCGTCGAGCGGATATCGCGAATGCGCTCCAGTTGCTCGTCAAAATAACCCGTCTGCCCGTTGCCTGGCGGATTTTTCAGCCGCTCATCGTCCATCGTGAACCCCTTCACCAAATACTCGTTCAAGCGCCCGATGGCCCACTGCCGGAACTGTGTGCCGCGATGACTGCTCACGCGCAAGCCTATGGCGAGAATGGCGTCGAGATTGTAGTGTTCGATCTCCCGCGCCACCTCCCGGCGGCCTTCAGAACGAACTATCCGGAATTTCCGCATAGTTGCCTCCCGGCGCAATTCACATTCGTCGAAAATGTTGACCAAGTGCACGTTGATCGTCCGCACATCCTTCTCGAACAGTTCCGCCAAAAGCGCCTGCGTCAGCCACACCGTCTCATTTTCAAACTGGCACTGCACACGCGTGCGGCCATCCTCCGTCTGGTAAAGGATGATTTCGGAATTCGGTAAAGGCTCGTCGGTCATGATGCAGCTTCGTTTCCATGCCTATAGATCTCCCAAATCACAATGCTCGCGCGAAGGGAAGTTCAGCGGCTTCTCGCCCACCAGTCACGAACTCCACACCGACCTGTTGCAACGCGCCATATTACCCGGCACCGCCCTCGTTCATCCACCACGCCGCAAGCGGGTGAGATTGTGCCGGGAAGTAGCGTGAGCGAGTTTCGATGAGCTTGATCGCTTCCCGGAGAACCCCAACCGCCAAAGAGCCAACTTCTGACCAGTGCTTCAAAATCTCTGGCGTGCTCCACAGTCGAAGTTCCGGAAAGACGCGACGGGTGTGATTTGCTGCCTGTTTATCATCTATTGCTAGTTCCAGATGCCGGTGCGCGGCGATGGCAATGCTCATCGCTTCGCCGTCGTCCACGACGATCGACTGTTCGACGTAAAGCGTTTGCTCCTCGTCGCCGGAAAGCTCCAGCACTTGCAGCAGGCCGGAGGCGATGAGCGGCGCGAGGTCCACATCCAGCATTTCGCCGGTGTGTGCGTCGCGCAGCTTCTTCGCTTCATCCCGCACCGCCGGGCAGATGGCGAATTTCCAGCCAGTCGCCGCAGAGATGCTGGCGAGGCAATCGGCGGCCAGAAGATTGAGCAGTACGGAGCTGTCGTTGAGCAGGATTTTCATCGAGCAGGAGGCTCACGCGGGCACCATATCAACGACATCCATCTCGACTGGCTCAAACTCATCGTCAGCTCCGACTCCCGAGTCGTCAGTCAATAGGCGGAGCGATTCAAGTTCGAGGCGGGCGGAGACGCGGTCCGTGCGGAGCTTCCGCGCGAGCTGTCCTTCCGTGAGTCGCCCCTTCGTTTCGTAGGCGCTGAGCGCGAGCTGCCGGTAGCGCAGCGGCAGCATCGGCGGGCGAGGTGCGTTGCCGAGACCAAGCGCCGAACGCGCCTGCTCCGGCTTGAAGCCGCGCTTTTCGCGCAGCGTGTTCCACGTTCCGCTTGGGATGCGTTTCAACTCCTCCAACCGCAGAAACATCGCCTGCGCCGAGACGCAGTAGAGATGCGCGAGCGACAGCACCGTGCCAATGGTCGGGCGCTCTTTGCCGAGCGACTGCATGGCGTCCGACAACCGCCGCGAGACTCCCGAGCGCGGCATGAGGAAATTCTTCGCAAACGCATCGGCGAACCGCTCTGCAGCGAGCTTGCCCCAATGGTCGTGAGTGAAGCTCACATCCGCGAGGTAGCGCGTGGTGAGAAAGTGCCCGTATTCATGCGCGAGCGACCAATGACCGCGCGTCGGCGGGTGGTTGCGATTGATGGCGATGCACGCGCCGAGTTCGTCATTGCAGGCAAAAAGTCCGCCTACTTTCGACGGGAGATTGAGATAGAAAACGCGCACGCCCACCGCTTCCTCCAACAGCGCACGCAAATCGGCAATCGGTCCGTCGCCGAGGCCGAGCCGCGTGCGTTCCGCCGCCGCGACTTCCTCGCCGCGCTGTTCCGGCGTCGCGCCCGGCACGTCCAGCGCATACATCGGCGGGAAAATCGGGCGCATCACCGACTCGTTGATTTCCTCCAACTCCACGTAGTCACGAGCGAGGCTTTCCAATTCCATCGCCGCCGCCACCAGCTCGCTCTCCGTCACATTCTGCTGCCCTGGCGGCAGGCGAAACTGCGGCACAAACGGCTCTTTGTTTGCTCGCTTGGACACAAACTCGCTCACCGGACGACCGAACATTTTTGCCATCTCGATGAGTTCGCCCGGCGTCACCCGGCGGTCGCCTTTTTCAATCGCCACCAGCGTCGTGCGAAGGATGTCGAGTTTCGTCGCGACAGCCTCCTGGGTCAGTCCACGCGCCTTGCGTGCGTCTTTCAATCGCTCGCCGAGTTGGCGGGCATCAAGTTGCTTGAGAAGTTCAGAATCCATAAGGCAGTAAAGTCAGGCAGCGAGGGCGAGAGTGAGTGAGTCGGAGAAAGAAAAGGCAGCGGAAAAGCCGCGCCACTCTTCGACATGGCGTCGTAGCAGATTGATGGTGCCTTCACGGAAGGCGGGTGATTTGAGTTCGAGTTCCGTCCGCAGTAAGTCGGGCCATTTGGCGCAGAGCGCAGGCCACGGGTCTTTCAAGCGCAGGCATGAAGCGAGCGAATCAGCCTGCACCGTGAGTTTTGAAAGCGAGAGCAACTCGGCATCACGCAGTCGGCGGCGCGGATGAAAGATGTCCGTGGAATAGTGCTTCGCATCGTCGGGAAGTCCGCCAGCATGAAATGAAAGCCTGCGGACGAGACACGATGGGCAGCAGCCGCATTGCGACGCGGAGTGTTTGTAGTTTGGAAAACGGTCGCACGAAAAAGACTTTTGCAGCAACGCATCGAAGGGGCGGACGCTCAGCGCCGAAAGCATCTGGGCTTTCGTCGAAAGGGTAAACGGATTGGCGATGACAAATGGCTGCGAGAAAGCGGCGCTCACGAATGCCGCCATGCGGCGGAGAAAAACGGGGTGCGTGCCGCGGCTGTTCTGGCTGCCGAATTGAGCAGAGTCACACGGCAGATTAAATGCGCCGAAACCGTTCTCGAAAAGGAACAACTGCGAGTTGCCCGCCATGAGTGCAGCCACCGAGCCGAGCGCGGTGTGAACAAACGCGCGCGTCCGCTGCGTGCTCTCAAAGCCGGTGAGTTCGTGGCTCTGCTTGTCTGGGAAGCCGTAGTGGATGCCGACATGCTCAATGCGCCCCGGTAGCTGCTCGCGCAAATCCGCAACCTGCGATTCTTGTCCGGCAGCAATGCGATTGTGAGTCTGGCCGGAAACCAAAAGGCCCGTTCCTTTGGTTCCAGCAAGCCACTGCAACGCTCCCGCCAGCGAGTCGAGTCCGCCGCTGAACAAGGAAGTCCACTCGATTTCCGGCGCACACATCTTCGGAAGATGACCTTGCCGCTCCGCATCAAACTCAGCCCGGCCCGGCAGGAACTCGAACGTCCAATCGTCCTCCGTCAAAAACTCCAGAGCATGAGAGAGCGCGGCTGCCGCGTTCTTCCAAACCGCGACATCAGTCACTTGGATTTCCAAATGAATCCGCCGCCGCCAGTGCGGCGGGCCGTTTTTACCATACGGGTATCGCGGAGAGCAGCGGTCTGCGAAATACACCGCCACCGCGAGCCAGACGAAATCCGCTTCAAGCCCGGTCAAGAATCTCCGCGACTGCTTGGCGAGCGCGTTCAAATCAGCCTTGAAGTGGACACCGGCAACGTCCGGCGCGACTCGAAGAGCGGGCGACGTTACGCGGTCGAAGGTCCAGTCGTCCCGAAAGCGAAACCGATAAACAGGCCGCGCAGCTCCGGGGTTGGTTCTGGCAGGCTTCCGCGGCGCATTTTTACAGTTCCCAAACGTGGTGAAGAAAGTCGTTTCCATAGTTCAGTTCAAAGTTCTTCGTTCAAACCATCCGCAGTATGAGCGACTGGCGCGGCTTTGGCTGCTCGGGCGGGCAAGCCTTTCGGCGAGCCGTTGAGCATTCTCGCCGCTAATTCCCGCGCCTCTGGCGTTCGCTGTAGCATGGATTTGTAGGATGCTATATCTTCACGGCCCGCCGCAAAATTTCCCGTTCGGCGACGAACTACATAGTCGAGCATACCGTCGCAGTGCCTCTCGCCGAGACGGGTAAGAATCAATTTCGCCGCGTCCTGCCGCGATAGATTCCTTATTCCCGCCATTGCTTCGAGCCCAATCACCTCGGCGGCAGATGCAACGTCTCGAGTCAGCGGGCTGTCGGCAAACTTTGACTGAACTTCATCAAGTGCTTGAAGCAGGCGCTCTCCTCCAAATCCAGCGCGACACGCGGTTACCAACGTATCCACCACGACGACAAACGCCGGTGCCCCGCCGCAAAACTTAATATATCGCTCGACTCCCTCCATCACCGCTCCAGCAACGACTACTCCGTCTGCCCCTTCGCGTGCGTAAGAGTAAGCTTTGCCGAAGCAAATTTTGTTCGTTCTAAAGTCAGCACCGTCGGTTGGCATGGGTGGAAGATGACATGCGCGGACTCTCAGTCAATAATTATCTTACAATGTCAGTTATATTTCGTTGATTGATGGTAGAATGTCGTCAGAGCCTTTTCTCGCTGGTCGGATTCTTTCTGCGGCGAGCGTTGAAACCTCGGGTGAACGCGGCAAGCATCCATTTTATGAAACGACTGCTCACTTTTCTTCTGCTCTCCGCGCTTTCCGCAGCGACGCAGGATGAGAAACCAAACGCTCCAGCGGAGTCTCGCATCCCGCGTGGGAACATCGCGGTGAACCGCTGCTTCGGCGGTTTTTCCGCACTCGCGACGGCGAGAAAGTCCGTGCATTCCCGCAGACATCGTGTTTAATCACGATATGACGCCAATTCTTACGAACGCACAGGAACGCATCGCCCGTCTGCTCGCCGGACTGGAGCGCGATGCGCGGCCGGCTTTTGTGCCGGACCTCGTCAACGGGCTGGGGCTCGCGGGCGAAAGCAGTCTCACTCCGACGCTGAAAATCATGGAGCGCGACGGCTTTGTGGAAGTCCACGGCGGCGGGCGGCAGCGGGCTTATCGCGTCGTGCGGCTCACGAAAAAAGGGCGGCAGGCGCTCGGTTTTGGCGGGCTGCCCGTGGTGGGGAAAATCACCGCCGGTCCGCTGCGCGAGGCGCTCGCGGATGCGGAGGATTTTCTGGAATCGGCGACGCTGCTGCCGCATCAGGCGGGCGATTTTTTGCTGCGGGTCACGGGCGATTCCATGATCGGCGACGGGATTTGCAACGGCGATTTCGTGCTGCTGCGGCCCGGCGTGGAAGTGCGCCCCGGCGAGATCGCGGCGGCGTATGTGGGCGATGCGTTTGAGGCCACGCTGAAGCATGTGCATTTTGAAAAAGACGGCGTCGTTTTGCGCGCCAGCAATCCCGCCTATGCGGACATCGCCGTGCCGCGCGAGGAGTGGCGCGGTGTGGCGGGCGTTTACCGGGGGCTCGTGCGTCATGCAGGCCAATAGCGCCATCGCCGGACTGCGCGCGCTGCTCGCGGAGAAATTCCCCGCCGCGCCGCCGCGCAAGAGCGGAGACGCGCTGCCAACAGGGCTCGCGGACTTTGATGAAAAACACGGAGGGCTCCAGCGCGGCGTGGTCACGGAACTGCACGGCTCCACGGGGCACGGCGCGCTTTTTACCGCGGCGATGATGGAACATGCGGCGCTCGCGCAACACTATCTCGCGCTCGTGGATGCAGGGCGGACTTTCGATCCCGGCAGCCACGCGCCGCACACGCTCGCGCGGCTGCTGTGGGTGCAATGCACGACGGCGGCGCACGCGCTAAAGTCCGCCGACCTTTTGCTGCGCGACGGGAATCTGCCGCTCATCCTGCTCGATCTGCAATCGCTGCCGCTGCGCGCGCTGGGCCGCATCCCGGCGAATACTTGGCATCGTTTCCAGCACGTCGCCGCAGAGACGACGTGCGCATTTGTCGTGCTCACGCCGCAGCCCATCGTCGAAGCCGCACGCACGCGCATCCACGCGGAAAGCCGCTGGAACCTCGGCAGCCTCACGCGCCGGCGGAAGGAATTGCTCGGCGGTTTCGCGCTGCAAGCAAGCGCGCGCGGTGCCCTGAACGAACAGCGAATCGCCTGAATGAAACGCCCATGTTCGCCGTCCTCATCCTGCCTTCATTCCGTCTCTCCGCCGCGCTGCGGTGGCGGGCGGAGCTGTGGGATGCGCCCGTCGCGCTCGTGGAAAAAGCGGGCGCAAAAGACATCATCGTCGCCTGCACACCCGCCGCATCGGCATCCGGCGTGCGAAGCGGACAACCCACGCCGCAGGCTCTCGCACGCTGCGCCGAGCTGCTGATTCTCCCGCCGACGCCCGCGCAGGAACGCGCACTCGACGCCGCACTGCTGGAAGTCGCGTTTTCATTTTCCCCCGAAGTGGAGCAAACCGCGCCCGGCATATGCACCGTGGACCTCCGCCGCGCTGGAATCCGCGACTACGATGCGTGGGCAAAAACGGCCGCCGACCTCGCGCACCAGTGCGCAAAAAACGTGCAGCTCGGCGTCGCGGAGAATCCCGACCTCGCATTTCTCGCCGCCAAAAATGCACGGCAAATCCTCGTGGTAAAGAGCGCGCGCGATTTCCTCACGAGCCTCGCCGTGCAGGAGCTCGACCCGCCGCCACAGCTTCTCGGCATCCTGCACGATTGGGGCATCCACACACTCGGCCAGCTCACCGCTTTGCCCCGCGGCGAACTCGCCGATCGGCTCGGGCCCGATTCCGCGCGGCTGTGGGAGCGCGCCGCCGGACGTACCGAGCGTCTGCTGCGCCTCGCGCGCGTGCCGGAGACGTTCGCGGAATCGGCGGAGTTTGAATACGAAGTGGAAAGCACGGAGCCGCTTTTGTTTTTGCTACGGCGCTTCCTCGATTCACTCACCGCGCGCCTCGCCGGGCTGCATCGCGTGACGGAGCGCATGACGCTGGAACTCGCGCTGGAAGGTTCGCAGCGCTACGACCGCGACTTCCAAGTCCCTTCACCCACCGCCGATCCGTCCGTGCTTTTCCGCATCCTGGAAACGCACCTCGAAACGCTCCGGCTCGAACAACACCCCGTCGGTCTCCGCCTCGTCCTCGCCAGCGCGCTTCCGTCGCACGATCAGTTCCAGCTTTTCGAAAACACCCTGCGCGACCCGAACCGCTTCGGCGAAACGCTCGCCCGCATTTCCGCGCTCGTCGGCGGCGGCAGCGTGGGCGTCCCCGTGCTTGAAGACACGCACCGACCCGACCGCTGGCGGCTCGCCGAACCGCGCTTCCACGAGAGCACCAAAACCACCGCGCCCGCGTTGCAAATGGACGGAATCCCGCTCCGCCGCTTCCGCCCCGGATTTTCCGCCAACGTGCAAATCGTCGATCACGCGCCCGCATTCATCGTCTCCGAAAAAGCGCTCGGCGCCGTGATCAAATCGGGCGGACCATTCCGGCTCGACGGCGGATGGTGGGACGCACGCGACACATGGGCCACCGAGGAATGGGACGTGGAACTCGCCGACGGCTCGCTCTGGCGCATCTCCCGCACCGCCACCGCCTGGCAACTCGAAGGCAGCTACGACGAATCCGCCCTGCCCGCGGCAAAATCAAACATCGTTCCTTTTCGCGCGGTATGAGACGGAACTATTCATTTACCGCAGCGAGCGCCTGCTGCAGGAGACTCGCAGAAATCCAAAAGCCAGCCTCGACTTGCAGTCGCTCC
>JAYUSJ010000309.1:0-13047 GCA_043755735.1 Verrucomicrobiaceae bacterium
ACGGACGCCGCCTTGCGGTTCAGCTACGGTTGCTCTCATCAGCTCCGATGTCATCTTTTCATGTTCATTAGTTCAAGCCCATGCCGGGCACACTAGCACGCGAGTCCCTTCGCGTTTTCATACCACTCGCGAAGCGACATTTTTTTCTGTATGCCGCTTGCGCGGGTGCTGCCAGAACGCGAAGGGACTCGCGTGCTACTTTTCGCAAGCGCAAGGCGCTCGTGCCACGTTGAAGCATCGACTATCATCGGCTCTGTGCGATTGGTTTTAGCGGCACATCCGCCTGCTTGTGTTTGATGGCGAACACGACGAACGAAATCGTGAGTGCCATGAAGATGGCGTATGCAAATACAATCCAGAGCCACGGGCGTTTTTTCATATCTTGGGTCCAAGGAAGGTCATGGTTCGCTCGATGCTGGATTTCCGGTCCGCGCTCGAGATGCGCACTTTAAGCGCGATGTCCTTTTTGAAATTCGCACGCGGAAGCCGCATGATGAGCGTCACGGTTTCCGCGCTTTCGGCGGGGATGGTGTAGGGCTTTTCGATACCGGTGACGTCAAAGCCGGCGGGTGCATTCAGCACCTCAATCACGTAGTCTGCTGCCGCACTCCGCTTGTTCATGATGCGAAGCATAAACTGGTTTCGGATCGTCATCTCGTCCGGCCCATCCAGGAAATACGCGGCGCTGCTGAGGCGGTTCATCGACACGGTGAGGGACTGGAACCGGCTCAGCGCCAGGCTCAGCGCCCCGACTCCGACGAGAAGCATGACCGTGTAGAAAATGATGCGGGGCCGGATGATCTTGCGTGGTTTGCGCTGCAGGCCGTTGAACGAATCGTAGCGGATGAGTCCGGGGTCGCGTCCGACTTTTGCCATGACGCCGTCGCACGCATCAATGCATGCCGCGCAGCCGATGCACTCGAGCTGCATTCCCTGCCGGATGTCGATTCCGGTCGGGCACACTTGCACGCATTTCTTGCAGTCCACGCAATCACCCGTGACCGCGCCTTTTTTCCCGCGGGGCTCGCCGCGTTTTTCATCGTATCCGATGACAAGCGTATTGTCATCGGTCAGCGCGCCCTGGATGCGTCCGTAGGGACACATGATGATGCAGAACTGCTCGCGAAACCACGCGAAGTCGAACCACAACATCCCGGTCATTGCGAACATGAACACAAATGCCCCCCAGTGTTCACGTGGGCTGTGCGTCATCATCTCGTAGAGGTGCGGGATCGAGACGAAGTAGCTCAGGAACACATGCGCGACGAGGAATGCGAACAGTCCGATCATCAGGCGGCTGCCCCCGCGGCGGAGGGTCTTGCTGGCGGTCCATGAAGCTTCGTCGAGACTCCGTCTCGCTGGCGCGTCGCCTTCGAAAATACGCTCAATGCGGCGCACGATGTCGAGGAGCACTGTTTGCGGACAGGCCCAACCGCACCACACGCGACCGAGCAGCGCGGTGATGTAGAAGAGCGAGAACCCAACGCCGGTGATGACGAAGAATCCGAGCCACAAATCCTGGGTCACAAACGTGAACCCGAAGAGATGGAACTGACGGTTCATCACGTCGAGGAAGACGGCTGGATGCCCGTTGATGGGAATCCACGGCAGCGCGACATACACCGCCATGATAAGGATCCCCACCATCGTCCGACCCCGTGTGAACCGACCCTGCACATTCGCCGGATGGATAAACCGGCGGGAACCATCGTCACGGATTGTCGTGACGGAGTTGATGCTGGGCGTTGTCTGCTCTGGCATTTGAGTTATTGCGGAGCCGCCGCTGGCGCTGGAGCAGGGACGGGCGGTGCGCCCGGAATTGTCCAGCCGGCCACCTTCACGATCTCGTCGCCCTGTTTGTGATAGCTCATGATGAACGCAGTCACCTGTTTGATCTGCTCCTGCGAGAGTTGGGTCTTCCAAGGAACCATGCCCTTCGCCGGCACACCCTCGTTGATCACGTTGAGGACTTCCATCGGTGTGCCGCCGTGGATCCATTCCTTGTCCACAAGGTTGGGGCCGATCATGCCTTGCAACGTGGGAAGGTGGCAGACCACGCACCGTGCTGGATCCATGAAGATGGCTTTGCCCTGCGCCACGACAGCCTGGTCCTGGCTGAGCTTCCAGAGGATGTCATTCGTCACGACACCGGAGTGCTTCGAAGCCTCGGCTTTTGCCGCCGCGATTTCTTCCATCACTGCGACTTCCGGCTCTTTTGCGAGATCGAGCTCGTGGTAATAGACCCAGTAAATGACGGCAAACACGACGCTGCCCCAGAGCGTGACCAGCCACCAGTTGGGCAGGCGTTTGTCGTACTCCTGAATCCCGTCGTAAGTGTGCGGCCGGAGCGGATCTTCTTGTGGACTATTCATTGTCTTCTTCGAGCGGAAGGTTTGCGAGTTTTTGGATTTGCTCGCGTGGGGCGAGCATTGTGCGGATGAGCACGGAGATGAAGACCACGCCAAAGATGGCGAAGCTCACGAGAGTGAGTGTGGTCTGCCAGTTATCGATTAGAATGCGTCGGAACATGATGTGTTACTTGGCTGCTGTTTTGGGTTCTGGAGCCGCAGGGGGTTGCGGTGCGATGGGCTCGGATTTTCCGAGCTTTTGCAGATAGGCAATGAGCGCAACGAGTTCCCGGTCGGGCTTCACGTCGATCCGCGCGTTTTTGAGGTCCGCGACGATTTCGCCAGCCTGCGCCAGCGCTGCTGCTTTGATCTCGTCCGGCGTGCCGCCCTTCATCGGGACTCCGAGCATCTTCTGCACTTCGATCTTGCGAGGAAGCGCGTTGAGGTCGGTGATATTGGTCTCCAACCAAGGATAGTTCGGCATCACCGAGCCGTCGCTGAGGTCGCGCGGATTCAACATGTGGCGATAGTGCCAGTCGTTGGTTTTCTTGTTCGGGCCGTCGCCTTCGCGGGCGAGATCCGGACCGCTGCGTTTGCTGCCCCATTGATACGGATGATCGTAGATGCTCTCGCCGATGCGCGAAGGATCGCCGTAGCGGAGGACGTCGCCGACCAGCGTGCGGATTTGCTGCGAATGGCAGTTGTAGCAGCCTTCGCGGACGTAAATGTCGCGTCCGGCGAGCTCCAGTCCCGTGTAGGGAATCTGGCGCACGCCTTCTAGATTGTCGGCGCGATTGACGATGACCGTCGGGAGAATCTGCACGACACCGCCGATGACCGCCGCGACGAGCACGAGCGTGGAAAACGGGAGGCTTGCGCCCAGCAACGCCTGATGCCAGTCGCTCCAGGATTGGTTGTTGAACTCTTTGTGCATAAGCCCAAGCGCCACGGTCGCGATGAGGCCGAGAATACTGAGGCCAGTCCAGATGCCGGGCAACGCAGCCCATGTCGTGGCGAAGACCACGATGCCTAGACAGGTGAGCACCGGTGCATTGAAAATGCCGCGTCCCAAACCAATCTTCGCCTCCACTTTTTCCACGAACACCTCTGCGGTCGCGTCCGCGGGCTTTGTGCCGCGTGCCGTCATCCAGATGTTGTAGGCGCACATGACCATGCCGACCATGAACATCAGCCCGCCGAGTGCGCGCAGATGGTAGAGCGGGAGAATGGCGTTCACCGTCTGGATGAACGTGTAGGTCAGCACGGTGCCGCCTTCTTTCGTCTCGCTCAACATGAGGCCCTGCATGATGCCGGTGACCCACATCGCTGCGACGTAGAATAGGATGCCGATGGTGCCGATCCAGAAGTGCATGTTCGCCATCGATTCGCTGTAAAGTTTCCGCCCGTAGAGGCGCGGCGCGAGCCAGTAAAACATGCCCGCCGCCATGAAGCCGTTCCAGCCGAGCGCGCCGCTGTGCACGTGGCCGATTGTCCAGTCGGTGTAGTGCGAAAGCGCGTTCACGGACTTGATGGCGAGCAGCGGTCCTTCAAACGTGGCCATTCCGTAGAACGTCACGCCAGCCGCGAAGAACTTGATCACCGGGTCGGTGCGGAGCTTGTCCCACGCTCCACGGAGCGTGAGCAATCCGTTCAACATTCCGCCCCAGCTCGGCGCCCAGAGCATGAGCGAAAAGATCATGCCGAGCGACTGGAGCCAGTTGGGCAGCGAAGTATTCAGCAGATGGTGCGGGCCGGCCCAGATGTAGATGAAGACGAGCGACCAGAAGTGGACAATCGACAGCCGGTAGGAATAGACCGGACGACCCGCCGCCTTCGGCAGGAAGTAATACATGATGCCCAAAATCGGCGTCGTGAGGAAGAACGCCACGGCGTTGTGTCCATACCACCATTGCACCAGTCCATCCTGCACTCCGCCGAAGATCGGGTAGCTGTGAATGAGGCTCGTGGGGATGGAGAGGTGGTTGACGATGTAGAGCATCGCCACGGTGATGATGGTCGCGATGTAGAACCAAATCGCCACGTAAAGCGTCGGTTCATTGCGCTTCGCGAGCGTCCAGAAAAAGTTGATCGCGAATACGACCCAGATGAGCGCCACGGCGATATTGATCGGCCAGATCAGCTCCGCATATTCCTTCCCGCGTGTCAGCCCGAGCGGGAGCGTGATTGCCGCCGAGAGGATGATGAGCTGCCAGCCCCAGAAATGGAGTGTGCTTAGGAAATCCGACGCGAGCCGCGCTTTCACGAGTCGCTGCGTGGAGTAATAGATGCCTGCAAACATCATGTTGCCGACAAACGCAAAAATGACCGCGTTCGTATGCAAAGGCCGGAGCCGCCCGAAGGTGAGCCACGGCGTGTCAAAGTTCAGTTTCCAAAACGCGAGCTGCAGCGCGATGACCACGCCAACGAGCATCCCGACGATTCCCCATATGAGCGAAGCGCCCATGAACCGGCGGACGATCTTGTCATCGTAAGTGATGGTGACTTTTTCACCCATTGCGGCGGTGCTCATTTCAAGCCTCCGTCCTTGATGATGTCGTTGCTATCGACATCCAGCGGCAGAAGCGCGTCCTGCGGCCCGCTTTTTCCTTCCATGACGCTGAGGACAAACAGCACCAGAAAGAAGCAGACCAGTGCGAGCGTGACGAAGATGGTGAGTGCGAGAACGCTCATGGCTGTCCTCCCCCTGCGAATTGCGACGTGTATTTCATTACACACCTTCTCGCACAGACGCGCCGCGATTGGCTTCCCGCCAATTGGCACGAACCGACCACAATTTGCGGTGTTTGATACGCGGAATTCCCGCTTTCGCTATTTTTCGAGACAGTCCCTCGCAGCCACGAGTCGCAGGACGCTGGTGATCAATCTTAGCCTGGCGCCAAGCGCACTCCAAGCGGCAGAATCCTGCCGTTTTCCGCAACCGCGCTACGGCAGGTAGGCCGTCACCACGCCAGTCGTCTTATCGGTGAAGGTCGCGAGGATCGCGAAGCCGCCGGTGAAATTCGTCGAGCCGCCGTGGCCGAGTGCTCCGAGGACCGGGCCGAGAACTGTGAAGCTCTTTACGGTCTTCGGGCCCGCTGCAAACGGAACGCTTTGGCCGGTGCGGAATGCGAGTTGCAGAGCGCCTGTGGAATCCTCGACCCAGAGGCCGGTACCTTTGGTCGTGCCTTTGTAGGCAGCGACGAATGCAGCTCCAGCGCTGCCGTCGTTGGTCCACGCGAGCGAGTTGAAGGTGGTGTATTTTGCGCCGCTGACTTCGACGGCGTCGCCGCCCTCGCGGGCAAGCTCGGCCAGAGTTCCTGTTGGCGAATGACGCCAGATGCCGACATCATTCGCGGCGGTGACTCCGTTCACCTTGGCTTTGAGTGTGCCGATGAAGCCTACGCGGTTGTTGTCACCGCTGACGGGATCGGAGAGCGATTTGAAGAATGGACCGACTGGCGCGCCCGGCCCCGAAGAGACGGGGAGCGGCGTGGACTCCTGGGCGACACGGCTGATGACTCCCGTGGGACTCACCCGGATCACGGTCGTGTCGCTCGTCTTGGATACGTTGCCCATGAGCGTCGCAAAGACGCTCACGCTTCCGTCGTCTGCGAGGACGGGAAGCGCGAAGGATTTGATCTGGGCCGCAGCGAGCTGCGAGTAAGGGAATCCCGTGCGCAGAAGAGCAGTGTGGGTGCCATCACTATTAAAGCGCACAATGGCCGATTGCGCGTTCGTGAACCCGACTCGGGCGACTACTGCACCGCTGTTGTTAAAACCGCGACGCTGGCCGAGCGTGTTCTTTCCGGATGGTCCGAAAACGGCGATCGTTTTTACGAAAAGGTCGCTTCCTCCAATGTTGGAGAGGCGCTTTCCTTCATGCACGACAGTTTGCACTCCCCCGCCAATGGCCTGGCGCCAGATGCCGAAATCCATTCCTTTTGGCCCGCCTTTGAACGCTGCGGAGAAAATGAGGCGCCCATCGTCAGGAAGTGCTATTTCCCCAAGTTTGGAGAAAGTCGCGGTGGTGATTGGCGCCGCGATGTTTTCGAATGACATCGGCGGGACGGTCATTTTCAGACGCACAACCTCTTCCGGAGAGCCGCCGGACGGGATGACCCAGATTCCGTCAGCCGTTCCCGCAGGTGCTTTCGTGAGGCTTCCTTTGAAACCGACATCGCCGCCTTTATTGACGACGGGCGCGGTGACCTTGGCATAAGTGAGAGTTCCGCCTGGAGCGGTGGTGACGCCGAGCCGCACGAGCGGTTTTGGCGGATTTCCAAAGAGTAGCGCTTTCTGCGATTTGCGCTCGGGTGTGACGTAGCTCCCGAGAAATGCCACGCGGCCATCTTCGCTGAGTCCGGGCTGGCCGACTTTCGACACGGTACCGGAGATATCGCCAGTCAGTGCGACGTTTTTCGCCACGATTCCAAATGCGACCGGCGCGCCAAGGCGGACGGTGACGGTTCCCGATGAGAACAGACCGCTCGGGTCCTGCACTTCATACGTGAAGGTGTCCGTGGACGAGAATGCCGAACCGGGTGTGTAGGTGACGGTGTTGCCGCTCACCGACACAGTCCCGTAGGCACCGTTCGCAGCAGAGCGGAGGCTGAGCGTATCGCCGTCCACATCAGTATCGTTGGCGATGATGTCGGTCGCGACTCCGGTGATGATGGTGTCCGCAACGGCGACAGGCGTGTCGTTCACGTTGCTGACATTCAGCGTGATGGTGGCTGGAGGGGAATCCAGCAGCCCGTCACGCGACTTGAAGGTGAATGTATCCGTGCCGAAGAAATCCTGCGCGGGCGTGTAGGTGATATTTGGCGCAGAGCCGCTGAGTGTGCCATGGGCGGGCAACGTGACGACCGAGAATGTGAGGGTGTCGCCGGGATTCGGATCGGTTCCAGCCAGCACGATCGCCTTTCCGGTTTCTTCGACGACCGGAACTGATTGCGGAGTCGCGACCGGAGGCACGTTGGCTGTGAGCGTAGCGGAATTGCTGGTGGCGGGCGTGGTGCCATTTGTGACGACGACTGTGTAATCGCCTGCGCTGAGTTCGGTGACCGGGTCGATGGTGAGCGTGGATGCCGTTTCTCCGACGAGAAGGGTAGTCCCTTGATACCACTGGTAGCTGTATGCGCCGGGGATGACGGTGGTGACGCTGAACGTGGCAACGCCGCCGACATTGATTCGCTGAGGGGCCGGGTGGGAAGCGAAGGATGGCGCGGGGAGATTGGTGGCAAATGTAAGGTTCCCCCCCGAGATCGCGAATGTGCCGGAAAGTCCGGGAAGAAGGTTCGTAAACGAGAAGTTGCCGGCAACGAAATTGGTGCTGCCAAAGTTGGCGAGCGTGTAAGTGCGTCCGCCTTCTCCGCCGCCGCCAAAGTCGAATAAGTAAGGCGCGGCACCGTGCGGGTCCTTTTGGAATTTTCCAGCAACCAGCGCAATCAAATCGGACTGATTTCCGGTGCCGAGGTTCATCGCAACTGTACCGGTGCGCCAGTAGAGTCCGGCGGCGTTCAGCGTGCCGAGTCCGTCGCTGCCGGGCTCGACCGTTCCGCCATCGAGCAGGATGGTGCCCACGGTGCCGTTGCCGGCAATCGTTCCAGATGCTCCGACGACCGCCGTGGGGCTTGTCGCAATGCTGCCGGTGACGAGCAACCGACCTTCCATGATTTGCGTGTTGCCCGCGTAGGCGCTTGTGCTGGTGAGTTCGAGCGTACCGGCACCCGATTTCAGAAGGTCGTTTTGCGATGAGCCGTAGATGATGCCGGAGACGCGGCCAAAGTCGGCCTGGCTATTGGGATTATCCAACACCCGAATGTCACGGGCGTTGTAGTTCGGCACGCTGTTATCGAGAGGTGTAAGGTTGAGCGCATTGGTGAAATCCACCATGGCGTTTGCCGTCGGTGAATTCAGAACCAATGAATGACCGGAGCGGACAAATCCGAGGTCCTCCCAATAGATGAGGTTGTTGCTGTTCAGTGTGACCGCCGCATTTGCGCCAAACGCGGCGAACCCGCCGCTGCCGCGATCTTCGCTATCAGAGGCACCGACCGAGTTAATGCCGCTCCAGTTGATTTTGTCGGCACCAGTACCGATAGCGCGCCCAAATGTGCCGCCTAGAATCTCCAAAACACCACCGCGAAGGCGGACCTCGCCGCCGGGCAGGCTGGTGCCGGGAGTCGCGCGAACCGTGCCCGAGTTGATCGCGGTGACTGCCGGAAGGGCAACGTTCGCTGCATTGGACAGCGTGAGCAGCCCCTGGCCGGATTTCACGATGGCCTGCGCGCTTCCGACGACGCTGGCCTCGATATTGAGCGTCGCCTTGTCCACATGGATGAACCGCGTGGCAGTTCCGGCGAGCGCGCCGGAGCCCGTGGCACGAATGGTGTAGTCGTTCGTCCCGGCGAGCAGGATTGCCGAAGTATCAAGGTTGGCCGAGCCCGCGAGGTTCAGCGCTTGCCCGCTTCCAGCCGGAGCGATTTTGATTGAGTTGACCGCAAATGGCGTCGTCCCGCTGATGGATTTGCCGCTCGTCAGCAAGGCATTGTCCGTCGCGGTCGCGCTATCCCACGGGACCGTCGTCACAGGCGCGACTCCATCCGCAGTGTGCGTCGCAAAATCCACGGTGTTGACCGTGTTCAAAGCTGCGGGAGAATTCACCGTCGCCCAGCCGATAGATGGCGCTCCAGCGGTCACAGCCAGCACGCCATTTTCGAGAGGGACGGCAAACGCCCCATCTGTGAGGTTGATGCGGGGTGCATTGCCCGACTGCCCGAGGGAAAGGAATTGCGGCGTCGCGCTATCGTCGGTCGCCGAGAAATTGACCGTGGCAAACTGAGCGAGTGTCTGCTGGTCGCGGGAGTAGTTCTGGAATGTCAGGGACGTCTCCGCCGCCGCTCCTGCGCGGTGGATGAGCTCGATATTCAGATGGCCCGAGCGCGGGTTCGAAGCTGGCTGTCCCTGCGGGTTCAAACCAGATGCACCGATCTGGAGACGCCCCGTCGTCTCAATGGTCCCCGCCTCATTTCCTGCCAGAATAAACGTGCCGCCGCCGACCGGCTGAAGCGTCGTGCTATTCCCCGCAAAGGCACCGCCTTCGCGCAGCCGGTTGTCATTGCTGGTATCCTTGTTTTCCAGCCGGAAAGTTCCGCCGTTCAGCACGATGGAGCCTTGCGCCTGATTGCCGAGTGAAGCATTGCCCGCCAGAACTAACGTCGCTCCCCGCCCGACAATCACGTCTTCATCGATAGTGACGCTCCCCGAGAGCGTCTGCGTACCCGTGCCCCGGACGATCAACTCGCCCTTGCTGCTGCCGCCAAGTGGCGGGGCAAGCGTAAAAGTGCCTTTGTATTCTCCATCCGAAAGCGCAGTAATTAAGATGCTTTCACTGTCAGAATTTGCCGGATTTGTCACGACAATCACCGTCTTAAAAGTCCCAGAGTCCCCATTCACCGTGCCGCACCGAATCTCGCTATTGCACTCAAACAACGAGCTTACCGTATTTAGAAATACAGGGTTTGCACGAACCGCCGTGCGCCCTGACTCCGCATTATTATTAAATCGGACGGTTCCCGCATCAATCCGGAGATTCCCAACCCAAGTATTACTCGAAGGCCCAACTTGGGGACCGTTGAAAGGCGTGCCAAAACGGAAGATCGAGACTCCCGTCTTCACAATATCGGCGATGCCCGAAATCGTTGCATTTGCCGTAGTGAGTCCCGAGCCTCCGCCAGTAACCAGGAGCATTCCATCAAGAATCAACGGCGTATTGAAAGTCATTCCCCCAGTGCCATTTTGGACGATTTGCGGTGAATTGCCGACGAATGCCAGCGGCGCACTGAAACTCTGATTCGGCCCAAAAATCGTACTGGAAGCTCCGAAGGCACCCGCGATGTTAAGGTTGATCCGATTCACCTGAAAAGGATTCGCAACAATCGTATTGACCGATCCGTACGGCGCTGTGCCGTTAAAGTTCAAAATATCCGCAGGATTGGTGCCTGTGGGAGTGAGGGTGGTGCCACCCTGCCAAAAGGCGGGCGTGCTCCAAAAATCATTCGTACCCGTCCCAAGCCAGTTGAACGTATCCGCCTTCAGGGACGGACCCGAGAACGCCGCAACGGCGGAAACTGAAGTGGCGAGAATGAGGCGAGTAAGGGTACGAGGTGCGCGCATGAGTGTGATAAAAATGTGAGTGACGATAATTTGACCGGCCTTTTTTGTCGAGAGCGAGTTGCCTCTTATTTGTGACATTCCATTTACTAAAAGCTGTTCTGGTGCCTTTTCCTTGAGTCCAGAGATCATCAGCCAGATCCTGACTCTATCCGAAGCATAGAAATTCCCGAGGATTCTCAAACAGCCAAAAGGGCGGCGAGTGTTCACTCGCCGCCCTTGGTTACGGATTCTCTCGTGGCGCTTACTTGGCCTCGATAGCCGCAGTGCTAGTGAGTACCGGCGCAGCGGGGCTAGTGGCCTCCAGCTTGGTGAGCCGTTCGCCAAAGGTGGCGATTTGCTTCTTCAGCGCATCGTTTTCCTCACGTAGTTCGGTCAGGGTGCGGTGGTCTTTGAGGAACTCGTTGAGCAGCATGGCGTTCACCTGTTCATACCGCACGGTGTAAATTTCGCCTTTGTCATCCCGAACGACGAGCCGCGAGTCGATTTTATCCACCTCCTCAGCGATGAGCCCGAACTGCGGGATGCCTTTGCTGTCATGTTCGGGTTTATATTCAAACGTCACGGGCCGCAGTTTCAGCAGCGCAGAGCTCTCGGAATCCATATCCGCGATGTTCTGTTTGAACCGCGCGGACGAGGTGAGCGTCCCGAGTACGCCGCTCGAATTGATATACACAGCGACCCCACCGGACGAAGTTGCGCCACTGATTCCCGCGACTTGCGTGACGGTATGGGAGCCTTGAGTGCCGATCCGGATAGTGTTATGTTCTGTGTCAAGGTCTAGAGAAGTGAAGCCGATAGTGATATTGTTGCTTCCGAACATACGATAAGCGCCTGCCTGACATCCGAGGTTAATATTATTACTCCCTAAATTCAATTGGCCTGCCCCAAAACCGATGTTGACATTTTGACTGCCCGTTATATTGGAACTGCCTGCACTATTTCCGATGCCTACGTTCCAAAACCCTGTTTGGTTTCCGGAAAGCGTATCGGCTCCGACGGACGTATTTCCGAAGCCTGCAACATTGTTTTGAAGCGCCCCTTTCCCGATGCCAGTGTTGCTGTTTCCCGTAGTATTAAACAATGCCAAAGCTCCAAAAGCAGTATTGCCTGGGCTTGTCGTATTTTTCTGCAAAGCTTGATAACCAACAGCAGAGTTTTGGTAGCCAGTTGTATTTTTCTTGCCAGCCTCAGGGCCAACAAAAATATTGGAATAGCCACTTGTATTGTCAAACCCCGCTGAAAGTCCTAGGAATACATTAGCGTCCCCAGTTGTATTAGCAGCGCCTGCTGAAGCCCCAAGGAACAAATTTGCGGTGCCGGTCGTGTTCAGCGCCCCCGCGTTTGGGCCCGCAAATAGATTATTCACTCCCGTGTTGTTCGGTGCCGACTGAACAACGAATGTATTTCCGATATTAATCGCGGTCAACTTCTTATCGAACGTAATATCCAAAGTCGGCTGATGGGCATTCGATATATTCTCTTTCGAGTCGAAGGCGACATTTACCAGAGAGCCGCTTGCAGGCTTCAAGACGATGCCAAAATTTGTTGTGGAAGGCGGGCCACCAAGCCATTCCTTGACCAATGGAGTCACGTCCAAGGTCAGGAATTCACCCGCGTCTGTGAGTGCCATCGCGAACGTCGTTTCAGGGGTGATCTCTTCTGTCGGTTTGATATTCCAAGTGAGTTCGCCTGCCGAGGCAGCGGTGTTGTTTTTCTTACCCTCGACCCATGACCCTGTGACATTGTGGACTGCGATAGAACCTGCGGTCGTAACCACCGAAGGATAGAGACGAATAACGGCTTTCTGGATGTCGTCTGGTGTCGTCCCAGCGGGGACGAATGAGGCGACATCGAACTTGAGGTAAGAATAGCGGATGGAACTTGCGAGTCCGCTGACATTAAGGCTGACGTGTATGCCAGCGTTGTTTGTCGGATTGCCAGAGATGGCCATCGCATCGTCCGCTACTGGAACGTCAATGGCCATCACAGGAATGGACGTGACGATTGCAGCGACTGTGATAAGTCCAGTGAGGACTGTTTTTTGGATTTTATGTAGTTGGGTTTTCATTATTTGTTGTTTTTTTGTTTTTGTCTTACTCGAAATGGCTCCCGTTGATGAATCATTGGCTCCCGGCGGTGAATCATTGGCTCCCAGCGGTGACTCACGGGTGGATTTTGGGCATCCTCGGGTGTTCGTGGATGGTCGCTGGATACCGGGCTAAAACCGATGGGGATCCTTGGATAAATGATGGGCGTCCGTAAATGTCCGACAGGCATCCATGAACGATGGGAGGATTCTCATCGCCAGTATTCCGCCCCGTCGATGAGCGACGGGTGCGTCTGTGTGTTTGGCGGGGACCAGATTTTCTAGATTGCCGAGGGAAACGAGGAGATTTACAAACCGGCGTGCAGGAAAGGGGCGAAAAAATCGCAACCTCGCAACCTCGCAACCTCGCAACCTCGCAACCTCGCAACCTCGCAACCTCGCAACCTCGCAACCTCGCAACCTCGCAACCTCGCA
>JAYUSJ010000310.1:0-12976 GCA_043755735.1 Verrucomicrobiaceae bacterium
TCGTGGGGGCCTTGGGGTCCAGCCAGTCCGGCATCTCCGGAGGCTTGCCGACACCGAAGACCGTGTTGATTCCGAAGCGACCCGGAAAACGCCCCGTCATGGCCGCCGCACGACTGGGCGAGCAGACCGGACTGAGCACATTGAACTGCTGAAAATCAATGCCCTCACTGGCCAGCTTGTCGAGCCGCGGAGTTTTCAACCACGTGTTGCCGTGACAGGACAGGTCGCCCCAGCCCCAGTCGTCGGCGTAGATGAAAACGATGTTGGGTTTGGGCGCATCAGCGGCATGCAGCGCGGCCAGCGGTGCGAGCAGCAGGGCAGTGATGAGAATCAGAATATAAGCGCACCTTGGCGTGGGCGAATTCTTGGGAAACGCCGCGTAATCGGGAGCCGAGAAATCAATCAGCGACGGATCCAACCCGATCATCAGTGCGCTTGTCGTTCGGGAGGCATCGGAGGTTTGCGAGGCAGTTTGAGGTTCAGTGTTCATATTCAGATGTTTCAGCTAAGCGGCACCGCCTCTGAGGCGAAATCCACATAAACTATCAGTCTGGCACTCCGTGAGCCACGGGTATCGGGCATGGATTGGTTGAGTTTTATAAGGGAAAAGGCAGATAGCCCCGTGTTTCTTGGCGTGAGCCGGAGCCGTTTGCAACATGGTTTATCATCGACGATGGCCGAGGATGGGAAGCACCGGGACAAAAAGTCTGCCACCGCCGCTTACACGAGAATGTTCTCGCGATAAAACCGCAGTCCGGTAAAAAATGCAAACGTGTGCACGACTTCATCAAAACAACCAGTCCGAGAGAGAGAAAGCGCATTTCTTCGAGTCGCCCGCAATGCGACTGGCAAGAGTTCCCAGTCGTATAATGGGACGTTGGACCACTGAGCACGTTCACTGTGAATTTGCCTGACAAGATTCGTCTCGGGATTGCATTCTCGCTCGCTGCGATGACGACGTTTCTCTTCTTCAACGCAGGACTCTACGGCCACGCAGGAGCATTGGTTCTCGGCACATTTATCAGCACTTTGGTCATTTCCTTCATCGGAGGCCGTCGCCGCGTCCTCTTCATCGCAGTTTCGACAGTGCTGCCTATGATTCTCATTTACGCCGATGCGTATCGAGAAGGTGCCTTCGACTCGCCCGAAAACAATATCGTGAACCACGCAGGTGGGATCGGGCTTTTTGTCGCACTGCCGATCCTCATGGCTTATGCTGCCGGTCGATTTGATAACTGGCTCCGAAGAAATAGCTGGCCACCGCGGCCTCCGCGAGCGGGCGAGGATTCCTAATGAACGAAACTCCTAAACTTTTCTGAAGGCATCCGAGCGAAGCCTCGGTGCCGTCAGGGGTTGTCGCGTAAAAGGGCTTACAGCCCTCACGCGAACCACCAATCCGGTTCTTTCGGTTGGGTGGTGTGAAGCAGGGTTGCCTATGCCGCTTTTTCACGGGGCGATTTGACGCTCTGTAAAAAGCTTTTGCGGTCACTCTTTCGCGGGCAGTTCCCGCAGCCAGTTTGTCTCGGCGACGCTTCAAGTTTTCGCCGGCTTGCTCGGGGCGCACTTTTCGTCCGACAGATTGTCGCGCTCGAAAGAACTCCGAGCAATGGTCGCCGAAGGCTCTGGAGTGCGGCGAGCATCGCCGCTTTGAGCGACTTCGACCGACTGACCACGGTGTAAAAGCGGTGATGCTCACCGCAGTCCAGAGCCTTTGGCGGTCATTTGGCCATGCGTTTCCGGTTTCGCGGCCCGAGCCGTGGCTACAAGTTTCAATCGCGGCTATTTCCCAGTAAACCATCCTGTGGCGAGCGGGTCCGTGGCGACGAAATCCAGGAGGAGTCGGGCGACTTTCTCCCGACCGCTTTCCGACGGGTGCGTGCCGTCCTGGACGAAATCGGACCGCTCCCAGACCAAAGGATTCGTTTTGCGTCCGTGCGATCCGTCGGCCCAAAGATACGGGCCCCAAAGCAGAACCGGGGATTTGTCCGCAGCGAGTGCCGCGTCCCCTTTTATCTGGCGCTGGATGAGCCAGCGGGCGGCAAACGCGCTCTCGTAGGCGTAAGGCTCCGGGTTGAGCGTTGAGGTCGCGTATCCTCCGTAGATGCGGCTGCCGAGATAGACCACGCGAAGGTTTGGGAAATGGGCGCGGGCGTTTTGAATGACCGCCTCGGTGTCTTTCTCGAGCTTGCGTCCGTGTTCGGCGATCGGGCCGCGCGGGCTTTTGTTGGCGAGCTTTACCCATGCAACTTGCACCTGCTCGGGAGTCACTCCGGCGGCGTTGATTCGCTGAAGCGCGGTCTTCCACGGCCCGCCGTCGCGAGGCACCCACTCGGCCATCGCCTGCCCGCCTTGAGCGCAATCGACGATGGTCAACGCGGGCGATTTCCGGGCATCCGCGTCGGCGATGCGCTTGAACACGGAGAATTCCTGAGTCGCGTTTGACATGCTGATAGAAACAAAAGCGATCCGTCCGTCCGGCGATGGCTGCCCTGCCTTGTCGAGCGGCTGCACCTTCGCCAATGCGGCTCGTGCGGTCTTTTCGTGCTCCGCCGGAGGGGTGTTCTTTCCCCCGCCGTAAAGGCCGCCATCCTCGCCTTGATACCGGGCTTCCGCCGACATGTCGGTGAGCGGGATAAGGCCCTCAGGCGGCTTCGGCAAGGGCCCCGACTGGGGTCGCTGCCGGGCGCGGGCTGCCTTGGCGCGGTCGTAGTATGCCTGATCATCAGGTGCCAGTTTCTCGCCGCGTTGGGCTCGCTGATGCAGCGTCTGGGCTCGCGCCCAGTCGATGGGTTCATCCTTCACAGCAGGCTGCTGGGAGAATGCGGAAAAGATGAGTGCCGTCCAAAGGAGAAGTGCAGTTTTCATACATTCAGGAAACCACGCTAACGACCGAACGTTGCGAAAACAGTGCGTCTATCGCGTGGCTGTCCTTTCTCGTTTGGGAGCGAATTGTCCGAAATCGATCGGTCAGCGCGGTTACTGTAACGTGAATCGAACTCCAATCGTCCGCCTCTTTCTATTGCTCTGCATTTTCGTCTGCCCGGCTCCGGGCGCTGACGCGGCTGCAAGCAAGCCGAACATCGTCTATATCCTCGCCGATGATCTCGGCTACGGCGATGTGCATTGCCTCAATCCCGAGCGCGGAAAAATCGCGACGCCACAGCTCGATAAGATGGCGAGTCAGGGGATGACCTTCACGGACGCGCATGGCAGTTCGTCTGTCTGCACGCCGACGCGCTACGGCATTCTCACGGGCCGCTACAACTGGCGGTCGCGACTCCAGAAGGGCGTGATCGATGGCTACGTGGAACCGCTCATCGCGGCAGACCGGCTCACGGTGCCGGCGCTGCTGAAACAGAACGGCTATCACACCGCGATCATCGGCAAGTGGCACCTCGGATACACCATCGAAGGCGAAGGCAAGAAGGGCGGAGGAAAAGGAAAGCTCGAAGGCGCCGCGCTGGGCGCGATCACTCGCGACGGCCCGCTGACTCGCGGATTTGACGAGTTCTTTGGATTTCACCATGCGCGGATGATGAAGTCGGTTTTTGAAAATGACCGCGTCACGCAAATCATCGAGCCCGTGGACATCCTGCCGGCGCTGGTGAAGCGCAGCACCGCGCACATCGCAGCGCGCGGCAAAGCGGGGCAGCCGTTCTTTTTGTATATTCCGTTGAACTCGCCACACACACCGATCGTTCCGTCAAAAGAATGGCAGGGCAAAAGCGGACTCGGCGACTACGGCGATTTCGTGATGCAGACCGACGGGGCGGTGGGCGAAGTCCTCGCCGCCATCGACAAAGCAGGCATCGCAGACAACACGCTCGTCATTTTCACCAGCGACAACGGCTGCTCCAAGGCCGCCGGAATTAACGCACTGGAAAAGCAAGGCCACTTCCCGAGCGCCGACCTGCGCGGCTCCAAGGCCGATATTTGGGAAGGTGGACATCGCGTGCCTTACTTCGTGCGCTGGCCGGGAAAAGTGAAAGCGGGTTCAAGGAGTGCACAGATCATTTGCCACACCGACCTCATGGCGACGTGTGCGGAGATCGTGGGCGCGAAATTGCCTGACACTGCCGGCGAAGACAGCGTGAGCATCCTCCCCGCGCTCCTCGGCACCGACAAAGCGCCGCTGCGTGAAGCCATCGTGCATCACTCCATCAACGGCTCGTTTTCCATCCGTCAGGGCAACATGAAGCTGGAACTCTGCGCCGATTCCGGCGGCTGGACCGCGCCGACTCCCGGCAGCAAGGAATCCAAATCTCTCCCGCCCACTCAACTCTACGACCTCGCCGCAGACCTCGGCGAATCGAAGAACCTCCAAGCCGGGCGCCCAGAAGAAGTCGCCCGTCTATCAAAGCTCCTCGAGCAATACATAGCCAATGGCCGCAGCACTCCCGGCGCGAAGCAGACCAACGATGCCCCCATCGAACTTCGAAAAGCGGGCAGGACTGCGAAAGAAGAATAGCGGGATTTTTGAAAAAGCCGGGGAGTGGCGGGCTGCGGCCGCCATTGGAAAATGCAACGCCGCAGGCGCACTTTGATTTGCGCCTGCGGCGGGTCTGTCGAAATGGCGGCCTCAGCCCGCCACTCCCAGTTTTCAAAGGCTTGGTTGCGTTTCAGATTCATCGAGGTCCGGCGATGCGTGTGCAAATCAAGGACGTGATGCTCAAGGAATTGCCAGCGGGCGGAGCGGTCGAATTCTCGGAGAAAGACCTTCCGGCAGGAGCGAAGGAGATTCGCCGAAAGAAGAAGGAAACCTCCAACATGAACACACCGAAACAAACCGCACCCGACACATGAAGACACTCGTTCGCGCTATTTGCTGCATCAATGAATTGGACCGCGATGGCTATGGAAACTGACCCCAGTCGGATCTTGCACCCACCAATAAATCGAGCACAGAACAATCAACCCGACACACCACACCATTCCATTCATGAAAATACTCATCGTCGCACTGCTCGCTCTTCTCTCGGGAAAACTCGCCGCCGCTGAGAAACCGAACATCCTTTTCATCGTCGCCGACGACCTCGGGTTTTCCGACGTCGGGTGCTACGGCGGTGAAATCAAGACGCCAAACCTCGACCGACTTGCGGCGGAGGGCATTCGCTTCACGCAGTCCTACAACACCGCGCGCTGCTGGTCGTCACGGGCCGCCATTCTCACCGGCTATTACCCGCAGGCCGTGCGCCGCGATAAGATCTCGGACTTGAAGTTGCCGCCGGGAGTCGGCGTCGCCGGAGCTGGCGGCGTGCGTCCGCGCTGGGCGCAGTTGCTGCCCGCGTATTTGAAACCGCTCGGCTATCGCTCGTATCATTCCGGCAAGTGGCATGTGGACGGCAGGCCGCTCGACAACGGCTTTGACCATTCCTACGAGAGCGGAAACGGGCAGGGATTTTTCTCCGCGAAGGGTCATTCCGAGGACAACATCGCGTTGCCCGCCGGTCCGGTGGACGGCAGTTATTACTCCACCGTCGCCATCGCCGACTACGCCATCAAGCACCTCAAAGAGCATGCCGAGAAACACGCCGCACAGCCCTTCTTTGAATACCTCGCCTTTCACTGCCCACACTTCCCCATCCATGCGCTGCCGGAAGACATCGCGATTTACAAAGACACCTACCAGCCGGGCTGGGACGCGATTCGCACGGAGCGACTGGCCCGCTTGAAAAAGCTCGGCATCTTCCAAGGCGAGCTCTCCCCTCTCGATCCCGTCACCGTGCCGGGCTGGAATCTCTCCGAGGAAGCTCAGCACAAACGAATCGGCGAGAATGAAGTCGCACACGCCGTTCCATGGGCCACGCTCACCCCCGGACAGAAGGAATTCCAATCCGCAAAAATGTCCGTCCACGCCGCGATGATTCATCGCATGGACATCGAAATCGGCCGCGTGCTCGCGCAGATCAAAACGATGGGCGCGCTCGAAAACACCATCGTCGTCTTCGTGTCCGACAACGGTGCATCCGCCGAACAAATGATTCGCGGTCTGGGCCATGACCCCGCCGCGCCGATGGGCTCTGCTTACAGCTACCTCGGCATCGGCCCCGGCTGGTCCAGCGCGGCCAACACACCATTCCGCCTGCACAAATCGTGGACCCACGAAGGCGGCATCGCCACGCCGCTCATCGTCTCATGGCCGGCAGGAGTCCAAGCGCGTGGCGAGCTCCGCGCCGACCCATGTCATTTGATCGATCTCACACCCACCATCCTCGAACTCACCGGAGGCACCGTGCCAAAAACGGTGGCCGAGCTCGCAGTTCCGCCACTCCACGGCAAGAGCCTCGTCCCGGACTTCACCCGCGACGGTGCGGTGAAGCGCGACTACCTTTGGTGGAACCACGAAGTCCACCGCGCCATCCGGATCGGCGACTGGAAGCTCGTCGCCGACCAGGCCGCTCCGTGGGAGCTTTACGACATGAGCAAGGATCGTTCAGAGATCCACAATCTCGCCGTAGACCATCCCGACAAAGTCAAAGATCTGGAAATCGAATGGAACAAACACGCCGCCGAATTTCACGAACTCGCTTCCCAAGACCCGCCAAAGGCGCAGAAAAGACGCAACCAGGAAGCGCCCGAGTAAATGCCCGCCATGCGCGCAAAGTAGTCAGCGGCTTTAGCCGTAGCGGTGTGTCGGTCCGCAATGGCGCTCGCATTTTTCGGGCAAGATGGCGGTAATCGCGTTAGCAAATCGACATCCCAGACATTAAGGAATGACCGCTTTCAATTTCTCATCATGAACATTTTTCCCGCGCGCTGCTTTGGTATACGTTGCTCACTTCTCGCGCTCGTCGTCGTGTTGTGCTGCCGCGCTTTTGCAGCACAGCCCAACCTGATCATCATCCTCGCGGATGATATGGGCTACAGCGATCCCGGCTGCTTTGGCGGTGAGATTGCGACGCCGTCGCTCGACCGGCTCGCGAAGGAAGGCGTGCGGCTTGCGCAATTTCAAAATGGCGGGATGTGTGTGGTGTCGCGGGCTTCGATGCTCACGGGGAAATGGTGGCCGCGCGCGCTGCCGGAATTTGCGAAGACGCGGCTGCTTTCCGAGCAACTCCACGATGCGGGCTATCGCACGGGACTCGTGGGAAAATGGCATCTCGACGGGCATCCGATGGACCGTGGGTTCGATACGTTCTTCGGTTTTCTCGTGGGATTCGCCGACCACTTTTCCGGCGCGCCGAGCTATCGCGATGGACGGGAGCCTTTCACGAAGTTCGGCGCGGACTACTACAGCACCGATGCCTTTACGGACCGCGCGATTTCATTTGTGAAGGGCGACGCGACAAAGCCGTTTTTCCTCTATCTCAGCTACCAGGCTCCGCACAATCCGCTGCAAGCTTCGGCAGCGGACATCGCGAAGTATCGCGGTAAATACTTGGCGGGCTGGCAATCGGTCCGCGAGGCGCGGTTCCGGCGGCAGAAGGAAATGGGAATCGTCGCCGCGGACGCGACGCTTCCCGACTATCCGAAAAATCTCCCCGCGTGGGAATCGCTCACTGATGCGCAGCGCGACCTCGAAGACCTTCGCATCGCGGTGTATGCGGCGATGGTGGAGCGCATGGATGCGGGCATCGGGCGACTCGTGGAAGCGCTGAAACAAAGCGGCAAGGCGGACAACACGTTCATCCTTTTCATGAGCGACAACGGGCCCGATTCGTTTTCAGTCGTTGATGCTGCGATGCTCAAAAAGGGAATGCTGCCCGGCGACCGCGGCTCAAACTGGCAGCCCGGAACCGGCTGGGCCTATGCCAATGCGACGCCGTGGCGGCTTTACAAAATCAGCCAGCACGCGGGTGGAATCACGAGCGGCGGAATCGCGTGGTGGCCGCGCGCGAGCGGGAAAGCAGGGCGCATCGAGAACAGCCGCGTTCACATGGTCGATGTGCTCCCGACTTTCCTCGAAGCGGCAGGCGTGAAACCGGGCGGTGTGCAAGCGGGCGAGTCGTTTCTTCCGCTCGTGAAAGACGATGCTTGGAAGCGTAAGTCGCCGCTGTTTTTCCAATACGTGGACAACCGCGCAATTCGCACGGACGACTGGACGATGGCCGAAGTCGATGGCGCAGGCTGGGAGCTTTTCCGCGCCGACACGGACCCTCTCGAAATGACAAACGTCGCCGCGAAGAATCCCGATGTCGTGGCGACGCTCGACGCGCAATGGCTGGCGTGGTGGCGCAGCGAAAGCGGCAAACGCAACTACGCGCCGGAATCCACGAAGGGCAGCCCGCACTACAAGCCGCAGGGAGATCGCGGGTCGGGGGCAATTTATGTTCCAAGTGCGATGCCCGCCGCGCTATTGAACCGGTATCCGATTTCCAAATAACCATGAACACCATCCGCCTGTTTCTATCGTTGCTGCTCCTCGCCTGCGCCTCGTCGCACGCCGCCGACGCTGCAAAGCCAAACATCATCCTCATCATTTCCGACGACCACGGATTCCCCGATTACGGGTTCATGGGGAGCAAGGAAGTCACAACGCCGAACATCGACCGCATGGCTTCGCAGGGTCTGCTCTATACACGTGGCTACGTCATGCCCGTCTGCTCGCCGTCGCTCGCTTCTCTGCTCACCGGCAAGCTCCCGCATCAGCACGGGATCACGGGAAATGATCTGGTAAAAGCGAAAGCGCCCACGAACAAAAAGCGCGACCCGCTTGCGCATCAACTTCTGAGCAATTCGCTCACGCTGCCAAAGGCGCTCACCGAAGCGGGCTATCTCACGTTTCAAAGCGGTAAGCTCTGGAACGTAACCTACAGCGAAGTCGGCTTCACGCACGGGATGACCGACACCGCTGGACGCCACGGCGACGCGGGACTCGACATCGGGCGCAAGGGAATGAAGCCCGTGCTTGATTTCATCGACCACGCGCAGGCTGAGAAAAAGCCGTTCTTCGTCTGGTACGCGCCGATGCTTCCTCATCAGCCGCACAACCCTCCGGCGGAATTGCTCGCAAAATACAAAGGCAAAGGCTTCACGCCCGCTGCCGAGAAATACTACGCGATGGTCGAGTGGTTCGACCAAACATGCGGCCACCTCGATGAGCATCTCGCGAAGAACAAACTCATGGAAAACACCGTCATCCTTTACCTCGCCGACAACGGCTGGGGCGCAGCCGACGCCCCCGGAAAACGCTCAAAGCTCTCGCCCTACGAACTCGGCATCCGCACGCCGATGTTCGTCCGCTGGCCGGCAAAAGTGAAGCCGCAGCGCGACGACGAGACGCTCGCATCGATCGTCGATTTCCCTCGCACAATTCTGAAAATCGCCAACGCAAAAACACCCGGCGATTTGAGCGGTCTCGACCTGCTCGACCGCGCCGCGATGACCGCGCGAAAGTCGATCTTCATCGAAGCCTACACGCACGACATCTCCGACCTCGCGCAGCCGGGGCAGAGCCTTGTGACACGAGTCGTCATCGACGGCTGGTCGAAGCTGCTCCTGCCAACGGACATCCGGCCCGACAAGGCGTATCCTTCCGCGCCGACGGAAATCGAGCTCTTCGATCTCAAAGCCGACCCGTTTGAAAAAACCAACATCGCAGCGAGTCGCGCCGACGAAGTGACGCGACTGCAAACCATCCAGGACGCCGCGTGGAAACCATGAAGACGTTCCTCGCGCTCTTTGCGTTGCTGGCACTTTCGGTCGCCGTCGTTCAGGCCGCCGACAAAGACTCGCGGCGGCCCAACATCGTCGTCTTCATCTCCGACGACCACAGCCAGCTCGACTCGCAGGCTTACGGCTCCACGGAAGTCCGCACGCCCAATATGGCGAAGCTCGCCGCTGAAGGACTACGGTTCACGCACGCTTTCGTCGCCTCGCCATCATGCGGTCCGAGCCGCACCGCGTTGCTCACCGGACTCTGGCCTGCGCGCAATGGCGCCGAGCCGAATCACAAGGTCAAGAATCCCGGTATCGCCTCGCTCCCGCCCGTGCTCCGCGCCCTCGGCTACGAGACAGCCGCGATCGGCAAAGTCGCGCACAACGGTCACGCGAAGGAACACGGCTTCGACTATATCGAAGGACCACACCCCGGTTTTGAAGACACCGCCGCCGTCGCCAAGTTTCTCGCCGCGCGCGACGCTTCGAAACCTCTCTGCCTTTTCGTCGGCACGCGTCATCCGCACACCGTCTGGAGCACTGAGCTCGCTTATGACCCTGCGGATGTGAAGATTCCGCCCACGCACTTCGACGACCCGACAGCCCGCGCTGAGCGCGCCCGCTATCTCACCGATGTCAGCAAGGCCGACACGCTGCTCGGCGAGGTCCGTGCCCTTGTCCGCGAGAAGGTCGTGGGCGACACGCTCTTTGTTTACACCGCCGACCACGGAGCCGCGCTGCCTTTCGCCAAATGGAGTCTTTACGATGCCGGCGTCCGCGTCCCTCTCATCGTGGCTTGGCCCGACCACATCAAACCGGGCACCACGAGCGATGCGATGGTCTGCTGGCCCGACCTTCTTCCGACTTTCATCGAACTCGCCGGCGGTCAGGTTCCCTCGGGGCTCGATGGTCGATCGTTCGCCGACGTTCTCCGCGGCAAAGCCACGACGCACCGCGATCGTGTTTTCGGCACTCACAGCGGCGATGGCGAGTTCTGCGTCTATCCGATTCGCAGCGTCCGCACCCGCGACTGGAAATACATCCGCAATCTCCATCCGGAATTCCAGTATCACACCCACATGTCCCGCGCGACCGGGCCGCATCGTCCGCTTTTTTGGGACACATGGCTCGATGCAGCGAAGACCAATCCCGCCGCCGCTGCGGTCGTGAACCGCTATATCCAGCATCCCGCGGAAGAACTGTACGATCTCAACGCCGACCCTTTCGAACTCCACAACCTCGCCGCCAACCCTCAACAAGCCGAACGATTAGCCGCGATGCGCACGGAGCTTAGTGCGTGGATGAAGGAACAAGGTGATCAAGAGACGGTCTTCGGCAAGCCCCTGCCGCTCGGCGAACCGGTGATATTGATAGAGGTCGGAAAAGGAAAATGAACGCCCCAATGCCACAGAAACGAAAGCGCCCCGGATTACCGATGAATGCGCTCGGCTCAATTGCAGCGGCGTTCTGGCTGTTGGTCGGATCGCTGCTCGCAGAGCCGGCGAAGCCCAATATCGTTTTCATCATGGCGGACGATCTCGGCTACGGCGACCTCGGTTGCTACGGCGCGAAGGACATCAAGACGCCGCACATTGATCGACTCGGGAGCGAAGGGACTCGGTTCACGAGCTTCTATGTCGCGCAGGCCGTTTGCACTGCTTCGCGCGCGGCGCTGCTCACGGGCTGCTACCCGAATCGCGTCGGGATGGCCGGCGCGCTGAATCACACGAGCAACACCGGACTTCACCAAAACGAAAAGCTGCTCAGCGAGTTGCTCAAGGCGCAGGGCTACGCGACGGCGATTTACGGCAAGTGGCACCTTGGGCATCGCGAGCCGTTCCTGCCCACGCGGCGCGGCTTCGATGAATGGTTCGGCATTCCCTACTCGAACGACAACGGACCGCTGCACCCCACCACGCGCGGCATTCCCTCGCTGCCGCTTTACGAAAACGAAAAGGTCGTGGAGCTGGATCCCGACCAGTCGCAATTCACGCGGCGCATCACCGAACGCGCGGTGAGTTTCATCGAGCGCAACAAAGATAAACCGTTCTTCCTCTACGTCCCGCACATCATGCCGCATGTGCCCATCTTCGCGTCCGATAAATTCAAGGGCGCGAGCGGACGCGGTCTCTACGGCGATGTCGTGCAGGAACTCGACTGGTCGGTCGGCGAAATCATATCCGCGCTGCGCCAGCATGGAATCGATGAGCGCACGCTCGTCGTGTTCACGTCGGACAACGGGCCGTTTCTTTCGTATGGCGAACACGCCGGGTCCGCAGGGCAGTTGCGCGAAGGCAAGCTCACTGCATTCGGCGGCGGCGTGGATGTGCCGTGCCTCATTCGCTGGCCGGGTCGCGTGCCAGTGGGTCATGTGACCGATGGACTTGTCAGCACGATGGATTTGTTTGCGTCGTTCTCGCGAATGGCCGGCGCTGCGCTGCCGCCAACGCAAATCGATGGCAAGGATCTCACTCCATTCCTGCTCGGTGAAAACGGCGCGAAAGGTCGCGAAGTGTTTTGGTTTTACTCCGGCGAGGAATTGCAGGCCGTGCGCGTCGGCGATTGGAAGCTGCACCTGCCGCACGAATATCTCACCGTCGCGGCCGCGCCGGGTCGCGGCGGCAAGCCGTCCAACTGGGAGAACATGAAACCGCTGTCCATCGAAGTCTCCGGCATTCGCGGCATCGCCAGTCGCCACGGTTATCGCGTCGAAAAAATCGGGCTGGCCCTCTACGACCTCCAGCACGACCCCGGCGAAACCCGCGACCTGGCCAGCGCGAATCCCGAAATCGTCGCGCGCCTGCAAGCCGAAGCCGCCAAGGTCCGCGCCGACCTCGGCGATGCGCTGACCGGCGTCCGCGCCACGCACGCGCGGCCGGCGGGTAACGTCGTCAGTGCGACGAGTCCGGGCGCGAAACCTGCGGCACCGGCCAAATGATCAGGAGAAACACGACCATGAAATTCACTGTCGCGCTCTTTGGGATCCTGGCGCTTTGTTGCGGCCGGGTCGTTGCCGCCGAAGCGGTCCGGCCGAACATTGTTTTCATCCTCGCCGATGATTTGGGCTGGAGCGACACGACGCTGTACGGGACGACGAAGTTTTATCAGACGCCGAATCTCGAACGGCTGGCGAAGCGCGGGATGCTGTTCACGCGGGCCTACTCGGCAAGTCCGTTGTGTTCGCCCACACGCGCGAGCCTGCTCACCGGGCAGAATCCGGCGCGCATCGGCATCACCGCGCCGAACTGTCATGTGCCCGAGGTGAGGCTGGAGGCGTCGGTGCAAGCGAGGGCCCCGGCCGGCAACAAAGCGCTGCAATGCGAAAGCGCCACGCGCTTCAAGACGAACTACTTCACGCTGGCCGAGGCGCTCAAGCAGG
>JAYUSJ010000311.1:0-12909 GCA_043755735.1 Verrucomicrobiaceae bacterium
CCTCGCCGACACCGCGTATCGCTACTACTTCCACGACGGCCCCTATTCCATCGCCCGCAACATGGCCCGCTGGAACGCCCTTCGCGCCAGGATTCAGCCCGGTCTTTACGCCGAAAGCGCGCGCTGGGGCGACTATCGCGGCACGCTGAAAACCGTGCAGGGCACATGGACCGCGCGCACCGTCACCGACGCCACCAATTACTTCAACGCGCGCAACGCCGTCGTGGTCTCGCATCTCCGCGCGGCGTCGCTTTATCCCGCGCTCAATCCGCCGGAACCCAGCATTTACGGGGGTGTCGTGGCGCCCGGCACGCTCGTGACGCTTTCCACCACGGCGGGTGCGACGAACTATTTCACGCTCGGCGGAGCAGACCCGCGCGTCACCGGCGGCGGCATCGCGCCGAGTGCGGGCACGGGGAATTCCTTCACGCTCACGCAGACCACCACGCTGCGCGCCCGCGCAAAAAACACGAGCGAATGGAGCCCGTTGCAGGAGGTCACATTCATCGTCGGAAATGCCGCGAATGCCGGCGAACTCATCATCAGCGAATTCGACTACAACCCCGCGAACCCCACCACCGCCGAGTTCAACGCCGGCCACACCAGCGCCGGGCTTTTCGAATTCATCGAACTCACAAACATCACCGCGCAGACGCTCGATCTTACCGGCGTCAATTTCACCGCCGGCGTGAAGTTCACCTTCCCCGCAGGCCGCACGCTTGCAGCCGGCGCGAGCGTGCTCGTCGTCCGCAACAGCGCCGCTTTTCTTGCACGCTACGGCGCGCCGCTCGCGCCGCACATCGCGGGGGAATTCGAAGACGAAAGCGAGCTGAGCAACAACGGCGAGACCATCGCGCTTGCGGACGCCGCCACCGCGCCCATCACCAGCATCACCTACCTCGACGACGCGCCGTGGCCCGTGAATGCAGACGGCGCGGGCCATTCACTCGTCTTCATCGCCGGTGTGCAAGACTCCGCAGCGAACTGGCGCACGAGCTTCGCCGCGCCGACTCCCGGTGAAAATGCGACGCTTCACACCGAGTGGCAGCGCGCGCACTTCACCGCCGCGGAGCCTGCAAACTCGGCCATCTCCGGCGACCTCGCCGACCCCGACGCCGACGGCCTCACGAACCTCGCCGAGTTTGCCACCGCGAGCGACCCCCGCAATTCCGCGAGCGGACGCGACGCCGTCATCGCGCAAAAGCAGCCCGACTCGCACATCCTCGTGACCATCCGCCGCGCCGCGATTCCCGGCATCACCGTCACCTTTCAAACCGCGCCCGACCTCACCGCCTGGACCGACGCCACCGCGAGCATGACGCTGCAAACAAGCATCAACACGCAAACCGGCTGGCTCACCGAGACCTACCGCACCGCCGCCCCGGCGACCATCGGCGCAACGTTCTGGCGCATTCGCGCGGTGAAGCCGTAACCTCCGGGGAAACCGCGTCGAAGGCCATGGAGTGCTACAGCCTGCTGTAGCTTCCCCAGCCAGCCTGCTGGCGCTGAGTAGGACGGACGCCCCTAAACACTCATCCCCAAACGCCTCCTACCCGCCAAAGTCGCTGTCCTTTAGCGCGCCAAAAGACTCACCGCCAGCAGGCTGGCTGCGAAAAGCGGCAGCAGGCTGCACGCAGTCCAAGGGCTTCGCCATTTTCCCGATTGCCAATCCTTACGAAGGTGTCACTTTTCTGCGCCTTAATTGTCACTCGACTATGAAAACAAAACACATCCTCGCCCTGAGCATCGCCACCCTGTCATCCTTAGCTGTGTCTGCCCATGGCGCGACTTGGTTTTGGGATGGGAATGAAAGCATCATCAACTCCGCGAGCGACAATACTTCCGCGGCGGCGATGAACTGGCTGAGCGGGGGGAATTGGGACAATGGCGTGGTGTCTGCGCCGCTGGCTACGTGGACCGGGGGTGACATCGCGGTTTTTGGCGGGACGTTTGCGGGGACGCAGACGGTGACGCTGGGGAGCGGGATCGTGGCGGGTGAGCTGACGATTGGCGGTGCGGGGTCGGGTTATACGATTTCGATTACGGGGACGGGGTTCAATCAATTCGGGGTGCCGTCGGGGCCTATCACAATCAATGCGGGCTCGTCGCTTTCGGCGGATGCCGCGAGCAACAATGCGCACAATATCGCGGGCGGCGCGGGGCTGACGCTGAATGGCGGGACGCTGACGTCTATCAATGGTCCCGCGGGGCCGGCGAATGATGGCGGGTTTGGCAACTGGCTGTTGCGCGGGCCGGTGACGGTGGGCGGCTCGGTGGCTTCGACGATTAGTTCGTCGTCGCTTTTCATCGGCGGCGGTGGGGGTTCGTTTGTGGTGGCGGATTCGACGGGCTCGGCGGCGAGCGATTTGGTGGTGTCGTCGAAAATCATCGCGGGCTCCGGCGCGATCACGAAGAGCGGCAATGGCACGATGGAACTGACGGCGGTGAATGCCACGCCGAGCGCGCTGACGGTGAACGGCGGCTTGGTGAAGCTCGCGGCGACGGGCAGTTTTACTTCGCCTACAGCGGCGGTGACGGCGAATAGCGGCGGGCGTTTTCGCATGGTGGATGCGGCGACGGTGGCGGGCACGCTGACGGCAAATGCGGGCGGGTCGATCGAGGTGGAGAATTCTGCGGCGCAGACTTGGACGAAGGCTGTGGCGGGCGCGGGCTCGTTTATAAAAGGCGGCGCCGGTGCGCTGACGGTGGGCACAGGGCTGCTGAATGTGACGGGCGGTGTGACGGTGGAAGCCGGGCTGCTCGATGTGACGCGGACGGGCGGCGCGCAGATTTCCATGCCGCTGCTGATCAAGGCGGGCGCGACGTTTCGCATCACGGGGAATCAGTATAATAATTTCGTCATCCCCGGCGGGAATATCGGAATCACCGTGGAGAATGGCGCGACGCTGGAGGCGGCGGGCACGGTGAATAATGCGAACAACATCAGCGGACTGATTTTGAAAGGCGGCAGTGTGATCAACACGGGGACTGCGGAACCGATTTACGGCACGTTCATCCCGCGATTTATCACCGTGAGCGACTTCCCTTCGACGATCAATGTGCCGGAATTGGCGTTTGCCAGCGATACTCTCCCGCTCGATGTCGCGGATACGCCGGGCGTTGTGGACCTCGATATTGTCGGGCCGGTGACCAACGGCGACGGCGGCGGCGGCGCGGGCGGCTTTGTGAAAACCGGCTCGGGCAAAGTGCGTTTTCAAAACACGGTAACGATGAACAATCCCATCGCCATCAATGCCGGAACCGCGGCCTTTGGCGGCGCGACGAATACAGGCGGCGCCGCGCTGAGCGTCTCGGATGCGACGCTGGAGAATACGGCGCAAATTGACGCAGGCACGATCACTTTCACCAACGCGACGGGCACTGTCGGCGGGCATCTCGTGGGCGCGGGGAAAATCAGCATCCTCGGCGGGAGCAATGTCAACGCGACGAACGTCGGCCTTTATACCACCACGGGTGGATATGAAATCACGGGCTCGACGCTCGTTTTGAACAGCACTGCGGCGGGCGGAAAGCTGAGCGGCGGGCAGACGGCAACGATCGGCGCGGGCGGCGTGGTGCGGACGCAGGGGAATCAATACAACACGATCTTCGGGCAGAACTGGGTGATCGAAAACGGCGGCTTACTGAGTCTGGAAAACACTGCGGCGAACGCTAACAACGCGGGCAGCGTGACGCTGAAAGGCGGCACCGTCGCGCAGGGCGGAACTCCCGACCCAGCCTACGCGCATGTCATCGTAAACGGCGGACTCACTGTGCAGGACAATGCCTCGACGTGGAGCGCGGATCTCGGCTTCACCGGCAACCAGACGGTGAACATCGGCGAGACGGGCGCGGATGTGGATTTCAACGTGACGGGGCGTGTGCGCGGCAACGGTCCCGGCGTCCACGGCTTTACCAAAACGGGTGTCGGCAAGATGCGCTTGAGCGGCCTCGGCGCAGACTACAGCGGACCGCTCGTCATTTCTGCGGGCGTCGTGGAGGCTTACAAAGCCGGCGATAACGGCTTGAGCCCGCTCTCTCCACAACCGGTGACGATTCAGAACGGCGGCACGCTCTCGATTCTCACGGTCGGCGGATACAATGGCCTCGGGACTGGCGGTGCGTATCCATCAACGATCAACGTCGAAGCGGGCGGCACGCTCGTGGCATCGAGCGCCACGCAAAACGCGCACAACATGGGCAGCCTCGCGCTCAGCGGCGGCACGGTAAGCGCGCTGAACGGGAATCACGACACGTTCAGCAATTTCATCATCAACGGCCAGATTTCGCACTCGGGAAACACGGCATCGCTCATCGATGCGCCCGCGATTTCATTCCGCGCGCCCGGCGGCACCGTGAATGTCGCAGACGGCACGGCGGCAAACGACCTCGTGATTTCCTCCTCGATGCTCGACCACGGCGGCGCTTCATCGCTCACAAAGAACGGCAACGGCACGCTGCTGCTCTCCGGCGCAAGCACGTTCACCGGCCCGACGACCGTGAACGCAGGCACGCTGCTCGTGAACGGAAGCCTCACCGGCACATCATCCGTGACGGCAAGCGCAACACTCGGCGGAAACGGCAGCATCACCACGTCCGGCGCAATCACCCTCGCGACCGGCGGAAAACTCGCACCCGGCGCAAGCGCGGGAACACTCGCGCTCGACGCCGTCGGCGGGTTCGACATCACCGGCGCCGCTGGAGACACGGGCGCGTTCTTCTTTGAACTCGCAGCACCCGGCGCGAGCGACCTTCTTGTGCTAAACGGCGGCACGCTCAGCATAGGCACGGGATTGCTGGAATTCAGCGATTTCGTCTTCACGGACATCGGCGGATTCAGTGCATCGACCTACACGCTTTTCGACACCGACCTCGCCATTGCCGGCAGTCTTGGTGCAGGCGTGGGCGGCTTCATCGGCGGGCAGCAGATGGAACTCCAAATCAGCCCCGACGGCACCGACATCATCCTCTCCGTCCCCGAGCCCGGAAGTGCAGCGCTGCTGCTCGGCGGGCTGGCGATGCTGGCTGGGCGGAGGCGGCGCGCTTAATCAGCGGGCTCGATGAACTGCTCATTCGGCTTTCTCATTCAGCCGGAGCGCGTCATCCAAGTCCGCGCCTTGCACCCAATGAGCTGGATCGTTGTCAGCAATCTTTGCCTCCACCGAGTCCCAATAAGCCGCTTTCCGTTGGCGTCCGACCGACAACAAATGCCCAATCAACTCGCGACGCTCGCGATCCGAGAGATTGCCTGCTTCAGCCTTCAGTTCTTGGTGACTCATATCAAATACCAAACCTCCGCCGTAGCCAATCAGGGTCTTGCCGAAGGTCGCACACCGCGTGGATGAAAATCCGCCGCCCTTCGAAGGTGTAGAAAATGGCGAGGTGACGCTCTTGCAGAAGGAATCGCCGAAACCTGCGCGCGTGCAGCGAACCCAGCTCCGGAAATACGCGAAGAAGAGACAGCGCCCTTTCGACCATCGCAAGCAACTCCATCGCCGAATGCTCGCTAGATTCCAGCCGCGCTGCGAAGAGGGCGTCTAAATCTGCTTCGGCACCAGCCAGCCACTCGACCGACTCAGCGCCCACGGTGTTTCGAGAGGATTCCCGCTTTCACCTCGCTCCACGACTTCGTTTGCTGCGGATCCGCAAGAAACTCTGCGCGTCGCTCTTCGAGAATCGCGACAATTTCCGGCGAGACGCCGTCCGCTATCTGCCGTGTACGAACAGACTCCAAAAGCTCGAGCGCGAGCGTTTCGCGTTGAGCATCGTCGAGAGCGGCAACTTGTGGAAGCGTTTCAATAACCATGCGCGAATAGTAGCATTCTCAGCCTTCTAAACAAGGCATGACTTCGCTCGGAAAAAGTGTTCATTGAAACGATGGTAACGACCAGCGTATTCCGCATCCTTTTCCTGCTCCTCCTCGCACTACCGCTCCGCGCTGCGCAGACGGTTGTATTTGCCAATGGCTCCTTTGAGGCGCAGGTGCTTGGGGAGGGCGGATTCACTTCGGCGAATACGACTTCGTGGGCGTCGAATGTCCACGCGGGCGCGTTCAATCCCGACCAGCCGCTGAACTTCGCGCCGGATGGGGCGAATGTGATTTTTTTCAACGGCGGCGGGTTCATCGCGCAGGACTTGAAGTTTGTGGGTAATGTCGCGGTGACTGCGCAACCGGGCGCGACGCTGTCGCTGAATTTCTCCGCGCGCGGGCGGACGACGGGCTCGGGTTCGCTGCGGTTTACGTTGAGGACAACTGCCGGGGCGACGGTCGCGGGGCCGGTCGTGGTGAACGTGCCGGCGAATACGACGGGCTACACGGCGCTGAGCGGGAGTCTGCTGCTGCCGGGCGCTTCCGTGCTGGGCGCAAACGCGGGACAGGCGGTGAACTTGCTTATCGAGCACGCGAGCGGAGAGCAGATCAATGCGGACAATTTCACCGGCAGCTACGCGACTCCGCCGAGCATCGCGTCATTCACCGCATCGCCCGGCGTCATCACTACTGCGGGCGGTTCGAGCACGCTTGCGTGGACGGTGAATGGCGCGATTTCGCTCACGCTGAACGGCTCGACTGTTTCGGGAGCGAGCGCGGTCGTCACACCCACCGCGACTACGAACTACACGCTCGTGGCGACAAACGCCGACGGCACCGCGAGCGCGAGCACGGTGGTCGCGGTCGCTATTGCGAATGACCTGCGAATCTCGGAATTGATGGCGGCAAACGTGAGTGCGCTCGCCGATGGAAACGGCGCGTTCAACGACTGGGTGGAGATCGAAAACCCGACGGGCGCGAGTATCAGTACGACGGGATACTTTCTTACCGATGACCGTGCAAACCTCGTAAAATGGCCCTTTCCCGCGCGCACCGTCGTTGCCGGAGGACGACTGCTTGTTTTCTGCTCGGGGCAGCTCACGACGAACTACGCGGACCCGGCGGGCAATCCGCACACGAACTTCCGCCTCGCGGATGAAGGCGAGTATCTCGCGCTGGTCGGTCCGGGCGGAATCGTAAGCGAGTTTGCGCCGAGCTATGCGGCGCAGTTGCCGAATATCAGCTACGGACGCGGCACGGTGCCGAGTCGTGTCGCGGAGTCGCTCGTGGGCAGTGGCGGGGCGGTGAAATACAAAGTGCCGTCGGCGGAGATTCCCGGCTGGCAGGCAAATGCTTTTGCCGATGGCGCGTGGACGAGTGCGACGCAGAGCGTGGGCTTCGACCAGAACTTCGGACCGCTCACCACAGCCCTCTCGACGCCCGCGAATACCGCAGGAAATCAGGCGTATGGGCTGGGACTCGGAATGGATTTCGTAGTCACGCAGGCAGTGCAAATCACGGAGCTCGGCGTCTTCGATGACCTCTCGAACGGCATCGCGGCGGGCGTCACACTGACGGTGCAGCTCTGGCAGCGAAACGAAAACGGCACGCCGTCAAACTTCGCGGACGACACCGGCGCTTCGGTACTTGCGAGCACGACATTCACGACTGCGTCGCCGGGCACGCTGACGAATGGCAACCGGTTCAAAGCTATCACGCCCATCACGCTCGCGCCCGGCGCATACACGATCAATGCGCACGGCTTCACAGGCGCGGAGCAAAATGGCAACGGTCTCACTGTCACGCAGAGCGGCGGCGGTGCACTGTCGTTCGTGGGGCAGAGCCGCTACGGTGCGACGGCTGGCGCATTTCCCGCATCGCTCGATGGCGGACCGGCAGCGCGATACAGCGCGGGCACGTTTCGTTTCCGCACGGTGCCGGGGACAAACGTCACGTCGGACATTTCTGCCGCGATGTTTAATGTGAATCCCGGCGCGTTCATCCGCGTGCCCTTCACCGTCGCGAGCCCGGCGTTTGCGGCGATGACACTCAGGATGACGTACGACGACGGCTTTATCGCGTATCTCAACGGCACCGAAATCGCCCGCCGCAACGCGCCCGCAACGCCGCTCTTCAACAGCACCGCGACGGGCAGCGTGGTAGTGCCGAACTTCACCGAGACCATCGACGTCTCACAGCACGCCGCGCTTTTGACAAATGGCACAAACGTCCTCGCCATTCACGGACTCAATGCCGCTGCGGGCGACGTCGATTTCAAAATCGACGCCCGGCTCACCGGTGAACGCACAGCGACGGCGCTCGCGTATTTCACCACGCCGACTCCCGGCGCGGCGAACGGCAGCGGCGTGCTTTATCCGCGCGTGGTCATCAGCGAAATCCACAGCGACCCGACTGACTCGAACACGTTCCCCACCGAGTTCATCGAGCTCTACAATCCCACCAGTTCCGCCGTGAACGCGAGCGGCTGGGCGTTCACGAAGGGTGTCGCTTTCACGTTCCCAAATGGCACAAGCATCCCGCCTCGCGGCTACCTCGTCGTCGCGGAAAACCCCGCCACGCTGCTCTCGCGGCTCGGCGCGGCGGGCATCGGGCCGTGGGTCGGCTCGCTGAAGAATGACGGCGAGACTATCGAGCTCGTGGACGCGCTCGGCAACGTCGTGGACACCGTGGATTACGGCCTGTCGTTCCCGTGGCCGACGGTCGGCAGCGGGCCATCCATGCAACTGCTGAACGAAGGACTCGACAACCAACTCGGCGGCGCGTGGAGGGCTGCGACGCCGACGCCCGGCGCTGCAAATATCGGCGCGACAGTGAATGTCCCGCCCATCGTGCGGCAGGTGGATAACGCGTTCACCGCGTCGCTCACGCCGACCTCCGTGGTGCCGTCGAACGCGCCCGTGACCATCACCGCGAAAGTCACCGACCTCGACGGCGTGTTCTCCGCCGCAGTGGAGTATCAAATCGTCGCGCCGGGCAGTTTCATCCGCGTCACCGACGCCGCATTTGCGACAAGCTGGACGAGCATCCCGATGACGCCAACCGCTGCGAACGATGGCACGTTTTCCGCCGTCATTCCCGGCAGCGTGCAGCAGCATCGGAGGCTCATCCGCTACCGCATCGCGGCGACCGACCAGCTCGGACAAAGCGCGACATTTCCACTCACAACGGACCCGTGCCCGAACTTCGCGTATTTTTGCTACGACGGCGTGCCCGCGTGGACTGCGGCGGTGCAACCGGGAGTCACGAGCGCCACGACATTTTCCACCGCTACGATGCGCAAAGTGAGGCCGTGGCATTTGCTCTCGCAAGCCGCCGACGTGCAGGCGTGCCAATACAACGGTGCGTTCAACGACGGCGTGTATCGCTTCTACGGCGCGCTCGTCGTCGATGGCGTCGTGTATGACCACGTGCGCTACCGCATCAAGGGCCAGGGCTCGACCTACAACACCGGGAAGAACAAATGGAAATTCAAGTTCAACCCCGGCCAGCTTCTCGAGATGCCCGACGACTACGGCACGAAGAAGACGACCATCGAGACGCTCAATATTAGCAGCGTCCCGTCGCCCTGGGCGCCGTGGAATCGCGGCCTCGCGGGGCTCGATGAAGTCATGCAGTTTCGCATGAGCAACCTCGCCGGCGTCCCGTCACCGAACACGAGCTACTTGCAGTGGCGCGTCATCGACGACGCGGCGGAGGCTCCCGCTTCGCAATTCGACGGCGACTTTTTCGGCATCTACGCGGCGTTTGAGAATCAGGACAACCACTTCAAAGACGAGCACGGACTGCCCGGTGGAAACATCTTCCGCATGCAGAGCGGCGGCAATCATCTGCTCGGCCAGGGCGCGGGCCAACCGGACGACCTCAGCGATTTGAACAGCTTCCTCAGCGCTACAACCGGCTATAACAAAGGCACCGCGGGCAGCGTCGGCACTTATCAAAACGAAGCGTGGTTCCGTGCGAACGTGGACATGCCGCGCTACTATTCGTGGCGCGCTGTCGTCGAGGCGGTGAACGGCACCGACATCCGCGACCAGGAAAACGTCGTCTATTTCCGCGACCCGCTCACGGGCAAATGGCACATCGAACCGTGGGACTGCGATCTCCTCTACGAGCAACTCGACCGCTGGGGACCAAAGGGCACGCAAGCCGCAGCCGGCCAGCCTTCCGCGCCATACGAGCAAATTCGCCGAGGCCTCGCGCACACCGCGCTGCGCATCGAATTCCAAAACCGCGCGCGGGAATTGCAGGACCTGCTCATCAACAACGATCAGGCGTGGAAGCTCATCGACGAATACGTCTCGCTCATCACCGACGAGCCGCCGCGCATCATCCCGAACGGCGGCGCAATCGCAGCCGGATTCATCGAGGCCGACCGACGCCGCTGGGACTACTGGCCGCTCAACCCCGTGCAGCCGCGAAGCAACGGAAACAACTTCGGCCAATTCTACCTCACGCCCTACACCATCGGCGACATGGGCAACGGCCCATTCGCGCCCTACAACGTGCGAACCCTCGCCAGCGCAGACTTCGCGGGCATGGTGAAGTGGGTGAAAGACTTCATCGCCACCGACGTTTATGGCGGCGCGCGGCTCACGGAATTCACGCTCAACCAGCGCGACCTCTACACGCTCAATCCCACCGGCACCACCGAGCAAATCCCCAATACGCCCACGCTCACCGACCTCAGCCCCGGCCCGCATCCTATCAACGCGCTCACCTTCCAGACCTCCGCATTTTCCAGCCCGAATGCGCAGGCCTTCTCCGCGATGCAGTGGCGCATCGCCGAAGTCCGCTGGCCCGGACTCGCCGGCCACATCGACGGCAAACGCTGGCGCTACGAAATCGAAGACACGTGGACCAGCGCCGAGCTGGCCGTTTTTAATAACCAGCTCACCCTCCCAGCCCAGCCGCTCGAAGTCGGCGTGACCTACCGCGTCCGCGTAAAAATGCGCGACGCCGCCGGGCACTGGAGCCACTGGAGCGCGCCTGTGCAGTTCGTCAGCAGCGCGCCCGACGTGTCGTTCTACCAGCAAAACCTCGTCGTCTCGGAGCTGATGTATAAACCGACCGGCGGCTCCGATTACGAGTTCATCGAACTGCACAATCTCTCCACCACCACCGCGCTCGACCTCGCGCCCGTGACCATCAGCGGCGGAGTGGACTACGCATTCCCCGGCGGCGCGACACTCGCCGCCGGGGCTCGCATCATCGTTCCGAAAAACCTCGCCGTTTTCCAAAGCCGCTACGGCACCGGGCTCCCGACCGTCACCGGTTGGGGCGTCGCCGATTCACTCAACAACAGCGGCGACACCATCACGCTCAACTACGGCGAGAACGTCGTCATCCGCACATTCACCTACGACGACCTCGCCCCGTGGCCCGACCTCGCCGCGCTCACCGGCCACAGCATCGTGCTAAAAATCCCCGGCCCCACCGCGCCCGACCACGCCCTCGGCACCAACTGGCGCGCAAGCCTCACCACAAACGGAAACCCCGGCACCACCGACGCCGTCACATTCACCGGCCCGCCCACCGCCGACGCCGACGCCGACGGCCTCAACGCCCTCCTCGAATACGCCCTCGGCACCAGCGACACCAACAACGCCACCGGCACCACCGCCTACACGATCACCCGCGAACCCGCCGACACATTCCTCTTTTCCCACCAACGCGTCCTCACCGCCGACGACCTCACCTACACGCTGCAATCCACCACCGACCTCGCCGCCTCCTGGTCCCCCGCCACCGCCGCATTCGTAAACAGCACGCCCGTCGCGGCAGGAATCGTCAGCGACACATGGCGCATCACCCCGCCAGTCGGGGTGGTGAAATTTTTCGTGCGGCTGCGGGTGGTGCGGTAAAGACGGGTAGCTTCCGGCCTTCGAAATCGGGTGAGCGAGCGCGTGGAGAGAGCAATCAGCGGGCAACGCCGTTTGCGACTAGCGAATCAAAGCCCCTCTGTACGGATTCGTGCGTCGTCTAGCTTCTTTGCGACATCCAACTTGGTGTGTTTTTTAACTTCGTCCCCGTATTCGGCACTCTCGAAAATTATGGCTGCTGAGCTGTATGTTTTCCCATCGTGAGCCATTGCGCTGCTGGAAATCATCGCGCTGATGTAGCCATCAGACCTCATGTATTGCTCTTTAGTCACGATACTACCAGGCAACTTACCTGGGGCAGACTTGGTGTTCAAAGTCCGCCACTCGAGTCCCTGCCCGTAGCGATCGAGAACCGCATAAGCGTCATGAACATCGGTCAGATTACCGACGAGATATCGAACGCATTTGCCATTAATGAAAGTGAACTCAAGATGCGAGCTCGTATGCTGAGCCGAGAATACCTCAAAATTTGGCGAGAGCTTTTCCGAATTCGGTAAAAGCTTCATCTGCGTTTTGAGGGAGTCGGCAATAGATTCCTTGGATGCACCGATATGGATATAACCCCCATTTCCTTTTTTCTGAACGATGACTGGTTCCGGATGTTTACGTTCTTTCTGATGCCGAACGGCAAAGAAGACCAACGCTCCTGCCGTTAGAATCACGAACGCTGTCAAGGTATTCCGAAAACGAGGCTTCATGATTGCCGGAGAATTGAAGTTGTTCATTTTGGGTCCGCCGTGAGTCGTTATTCCTGAATCCCGCTTTTTCGTACAAAGTTCCGGAGGATGTGTATCTCTGCGTTATGAAGACCCGACCGCACAGCATCCGGGATTGATTCATCCATTGCCGAACTACAGCCCGTGCACGCAGGTTCCAAGCACCTCCAGGCACCATAAAAGCGTTCTCCAGAACGGAAAACTTCGATCACTACATCAAACCCGTGAATATCGTTTGATTGTGAATATATAAGTGGATCATTGCTCATTGTTTGCTGGATGAATGGCGGAATGTCGGGCGCATGGACGCTTGGTATCCGAATTTGGAGCGATGGCGAGCGGGATATTTCTACCCCTCCACCGTCACCCGCACGACCTCGCTCCACGCCCCGCTGACCTCCGTGCCGTCCCAGAACTTTGCGCGGTATTCGCGCCATTCGGCGGTGCCGGGGGTTTTCACGGGGCGTTTGTCTTCAAACGTGGC
>JAYUSJ010000312.1:0-12782 GCA_043755735.1 Verrucomicrobiaceae bacterium
CACGGGCAACATCATTGGATTGAACGGGCTGATTGATAACCGTGCGGGCGGCGTGTTCGACATCCAGACCGACGCGGACATCGTGGACCCGGACGGCAACGGCAACGGCTTCTCCATCGCCAATGCGGGGATGTGGCGCAAGAGCGCGGGTTCGGGTGTGAGCAGCTTCTTCAATAACAACGGGAGCTTCACCAACAGCGGTACGGTGAGTATCGAGTCCGGCACGCTCAGTTTCTTCTCCGGCTACACGCAGACGGCGGGCGCGACTGCGCTCGCTGGCGGCGACCTTGGCGGGAACGGGAACTTCACCTTCCAGTCCGGCGAGTTGCGCGGCACGGGAACTATCGTTGGCAGCGTCAATAATACGGGTGCAATCATTCGTCCGGGCACAACGATTGATCCCACAGGCACGCTGACAGTATCGGGCAACTTTTCGCAGGATGCCGGTGGTACGCTTGAGGTCGAAATTGAGGGGACGGGGGCGGGGCAGTTCGATGTTCTGAATGTGACCGGTACGAGCATTCTCGGCGGTGGACTGAGCGTCGATTTGGTCGGACCATTCAATCCGATTGCGGGAAACACATTCCGCGTGGTTGCCGGCAGTCCGAGCGGCGACTTCGCCACCTTTACCGGAGATGTTTCGGGGCTGATGCGAAGGGTTGATGCGCTCGGCGTACTTATTTCTTTGCCTGAGCTTACCTACGTGTGGGATGCGGGCGCAGGTGCGGACACGAGTTGGTTTAACCCGCTCAACTGGGATCGCGACAGCGGCGTGCCTACTGCGGCGGACATCGCGATTTTGAACACGGCTGCGACGATCACTCTAAATGCCGACGCGAGTATCGGGGCGTTCGTTCAAAGCACGGGCTCGCTCTCTGGAAGTGCGACACTTTCGGTGGGCGGCGGGCTTACTTGGAGCGGGGGAGTTGTCGGCTTGGGAATCGGGACGGCGGCGGGAAGCGTCAACACCCTCGGCGGGGGCGCGGCGATGACACTCGACAGTGCGCTGATGGAACTCGGAGGCAGCACGTCGCTCGGCGGCACCTTCCCGATTTCGCTCACCGGGACTGGTGCGGAGATTCGCAATACCGGAGCGTTTGCGTTCACGAGCAGCGCGGGAATCAACGGCAGTGGAAGATTCCACAATTTCGCGGGAAGCAGCGGCGTCACCAAGAGCGGTGTCGCCGAGGCGATCATCAATGTGGAGTTCTTGAATGGCTCACTGATTGCCGTGAATGCAGGTACGTTGTCGCTCGCCGCTGGCGGGAGTTGGCTCTCCGGGTTGTCGGTGACGGTCGCGTCGTCAGCCGTGCTCAACTTTTCCGGCGGAACCCATAACATGCCGGGAAGTCACTCCATCGCGGGCGCGGGCCGCACACGGCTAAGTGGGGGCGTTCTGGACATCTACGGCACGACTTTCACGGTGGTATCCGGGAATACGTTCGAATTGCTGTCGGGCGGCACATTGGATGGCGATGCAGGTCTGATGATCGACGGTGCGTTCAATTGGCTTGGCGGAACGATGATGGGCTTTGGCGAGACGAAGATCCAGACCGGTGGTGCGGCCACGGTCACGGGGCTGGATGCGAAGAACCTCGATTCCCGGACGCTCACGGTGGATGCCGGAGCCACGCTCGATGTTACTGGAGACGGAACGCTTCAGTTTTTCAACGGGGCAGCAATCCTTGTGGACGGTGCGCTGACGATTTCTTCCGCAGCACCATTCTTAAATGGCGGAGGGTCGCTCTCATCGATCGAGGTTCGATCGGGCGGGACGTTCGATAAAACGGGTGCCGACGCGGTGGATTTGGATGTCCCTTTCGCGAATGCGGGCAGCGCGACTTTTTCGGGTGGGTTGGTGAATTTCCGTGCGACCTACACGCAGATCGCCGGGTTCACTGCGCTGGCTGGCGGGGCGGTTGGTTTCAGCAATCCCGCGGAGTTTCAAGGCGGCACACTCCGCGGTTCCGGGGATATTACGGGAAGCATCAACAACACCGGCGCAATCGTGAGTCCGGGCAACAGCCCAGGCCAGTTTGTGATTGAGGGCGACTACATTCAGGGGCCCTCGGGATTGCTTCGGATTGAGATTCAAGGCTCGTCCCCCGGCGCTTACGACGCGCTCATGATTTCCGGAAGCGCGAGTATTGATGGAGACCTGGAGGTCACTGTGGGCGGGATCACACCTCTGCCGGGACAGGCGTTCACGTTCATCAGCGCGGCATCGGTGAGCGGGACGTTCTCGTCGGTGACGCTGCCATCGACACTCAAAACGATTTACGCGGCCAACGCTGTTTCGGTGCGCGCGCCGTTCCTGCCGCCGGGGCTGATCCGGCTGTCGGATCTCAACGGCATGGATGGGCTCTCGATTCCCGGTCTTTCCATAGGCAGTGAAGCAGGTGCGAGTGTGTCCGGGCTTGGCGACATCAATGGCGACGGGCTCGGCGATTTCGTCATCGGTGCGCCGGGCGAAGCCGTTGGCGGGGTTTCGTACGTCATCTTCGGAACAGCGGACCCGCTCGGCACGCCGTTCGATTTGTCCACGCTCAATGGAACCAACGGCTTCTCAATTGTCGGAGGCACGAACTCCGGCAGCAGCGGATTTTCGGTGAGTGCGCTCGGCGATCTGAACGGCGACGGCTTGAACGAAATCCTCGTCGGCGATCCGGAGTCGGGCGGAGCCGGCGGTAATGTCGCCGCCGCGTATGTCGTGTTTGGAAAAACGACCGCCTTTGCATCGACGGTCGATCTTTCGCTCCTCGACGGCGCAAACGGATTCCAAATGGTCGGAGTCGTGACGGCCGCCGGCGACCGCATCAGCGTAGCGAGCGCAGGCGATCTGAACAATGACGGCGCGGCTGACCTCATCGTCGGAATGCCCGATGCGGACTTCAATGGCACGGACTCGGGCGTCATCTACGTGGTGTTCGGAATCGGCGACCCGCAGGTCCAGTACGCGCCATCATTCGACCTCGCGGTGCTCGATGGCACAGACGGCTTCCGCATTCTCGGCCAGGCCGCGGGTGACGCGTTTGGCGCATCGGTTTCAACTGCGCGCGATATCAATCGCGATGGCTTCGGCGACATCATCATCGGCGCGCCGAAAGCCGATGGAATCGCAGGCGCGGACAGCGGGGCGGCGTATGTCCTCTTTGGAAAAAAGGACGGCTATTCGGCCACAATCGATCTCGCTTCGCTGAACGGAAAAACCGGTTTCAAAATTGAGGGCCAGGCCGCGGGCCAGAATCTGGGAAGTCGCGTGTCATCCGCAGGCGATATGAATGGCGATGGCTTCGGCGACATTGTCATTGGCGCCGTGGATGCAAGCAAATCGGGCGTCGCGTACGTCGGGTTTGGAAAAGCACGCGGCTTCAAGCCGGTGCTCGATTTGAGCAAGCTCACCGGCGCAAATGGCTTCCGCCTTACAACTGCATCGGTCGCGGGCACCAACGTCGCGCCGAGCGTGGGTAGCGTGGGCGACTTTAACAACGACGGCTTCGACGACATTCTCATCGGCACGCCGCTCCCGGAGGGCGGCGCAGGTGTCACTTACCTCATGTTCGGGCGGTCCAACGGATTCGCTCCGGAACTGAATCTCGAAACGCTCAACGCTACGACCGGCTTCCGGTTTGCGGGAGCAGTGGTGAACGGCCAATCCGGAGCGAGTGTGAGCGGTGGCACCGACTTGAATAACGACGGCTTCGACGACATCATCATCGGCGCGCCGGAGCGGGGGACAGAGTCATCGCCGGTGGGGAAAGGTGGCGCTTACGTGATCTACGGTCATGCCACGCGGAGCATGCCGACGGTCTCTGCAAGCGGCACCAAGGCTACGTTTAGCGACGTGGACGGCGATATCGTCACCGTGAAAGTCACCGGCGGAAAAATCACAGCCGACATGCTGGTCTTCGGTCCGGACGGCGGACTGCTCCTCGTCGATCTGACTGCCGCTGACACACTCAGGGACGGGGCAAATCTCACTTTCTCCGTGAGGCCGTTTGGAGGTAACGGAACCGTGAATGTCGGTGCCATCGCCGCCGGAGGACTGCGGCTCGGCTCGGTAAAAGTCACCGGTGATCTCGGCCAAATCGACGCAGGAAAAGGCGACCCACTCAAGCCCGCGCTGAAGTCGCTGACCGTTGGTAGTCTCGGCGCGCTCGGCGACGCGACGCAGATTCCCGGAACCGAAAATCCGCTCGTAAGCGACTTGATGGGCTCGCTGCCGAAAGTGACCGTGAAGGGCAATTTCACGAACGCGACTTTCAATGTTCTCGGCAAACTCGGAAGGATGACGGTCAACGGCGCATTCTCGGGCACCGGCGCATTTTCCAGCTCGCAGCTCACGGGACTTGCCGCGCTTGGTCACGAACAAATCGGCCAAGTCGCCGGCGGCACCACGCTCGCAAGTTCCGGCCTCAGCGCGGGGAGCATCGGCTCGCTCAACATCAAGGGAGGCGTCACCAATTCCGCGATCAACTCCGCGAGCGGCATCGGCAGTGCGTCTATAACCGGCGACTTCAACCGAAGCGCAATCGTCGCCGCCACATCGGTCGGAGTGGTGAAAGTGGTCGGCAAACTCATCGGCGATGTCACCACGCCAAGCGTCATCTCCGCACGGGGAAAGCTAATCCCGAAGAGTCAGGGAGCCTCCATCGCGATCAATTCACTCACCGTCAAAGGCGACGTCGAATACGCTGAAATCCTCATGGGCTACGACAGAACATTCACCGCGCTGAACGGCGATGCGAGCATCGGCAAGGTGACTGTGAATGGGAACTGGAAGGCATCGAGTCTCGTGGCCGGTATCAAGGACGAGACGAATAACGGCTTTGGCTTGGACGACTTGCCGATTCCGGGATTTGACGCGACGCCGAAAGTTTTTTCGCGTATTGCGAGCCTGATTATCAAAGGCACTGCTGAGGGTTCTGCAGCCGCCGGTGATTCATACGCCATCACTGCGCAACAGATCATCAAAGCGAAGATCCACGGCTCGGCAGTCCCGCTTGATGAGCTCTTGCCGGATAACCGCCTGCTTGAAGGAACGGACGACTTCAGACTGGTGGAGGTCATCTAATGATCGGTGGGCCGGGAAGGCTGGGGTTGCCTTGAGAATGACGAATGACGAAGTCGCGGCGTGTGGTGAATTCACCTCGCTTGCGGTTCGTAATTCGTTATTTGCCAACCGTCGGGACGGCTGGGGGCGATTTTGGTCCGTCGCTTTCAAACGTCGTGCTCACGGTGAACTCCTTCACTCGCTTTACCTCCGCGCCTTGCTCGTCCACGAATCGGTAGGTCGCGGTCGTGAACGTGGGCTCCGGCGGGGGAATGTATGGCTGGCCGAGCGTGCGCCAGTGGTCGATTAGAAAAATCACGGCGAGGTGACCGACTCCCACACATGCGAGCACGCAAATCCAAAGCCCAAGTTTCATTTCGTCTTTCTCGATTGGGCTCCCGCTTCGATGAGCTTCCAGAAGCCGTCCTTGTTGCTGAGCTGTTCGTCTTCTCCGGAGGAAAGTTTTGAGCGGAACAGAAAATCGAGGAGCGTATTTTTGTGGAGAACCCGGTGTACAGTGATGCCTTCCGGGGTGCGCTCAAAGTAGATCCGATGGTCCTTGGCGCGGTAGCGGTAGAGCGACTTGCCGTTGCTTTCCAATCGTCCGAATTTCTCGGGGTCGAGCTGGTCGAGATTATCCGGCAGCACCTCAAACTCGACAAGAAGATCGAGTTGTAGGTCCTTCGGCAGGCTGGCCATTTCGGCGGCGCTCAGTTCATTGAAAACGATTTGGAACACGTCCAATCAAGCTCACCTATGCGGAGGGAATTGTCGAGCACGGTTACGCGGACGCAGCCGTCTCGTTTCGCTGCATGACGAGCGAGATCATCTGGACGAGCTCGTCCGAGGGGACCGGTTTGAAGAGGACGAGTCCGTCCGTTTTTTGCAGGAAATCGTTCACCCGCGCGTCCCGGCCGTGGCCGGTGACAAAGAGGAAGCGGCTACAGTGGGAGGGCTTCACCTTTTGCACTGCGAGGTAAAACATGTCGCCCGGCATGGTCGGCATCATCATGTCGCAAATGATGACATCGAAATCCATCGACATGACTTCGCGAAGCCCTTCGACACCGTTCTTTGCGGTCGTGACGACATAGTTGCGGGACTCCAGCAGGAGCTTCAGCGTGTCAGCGAGTTCGGTGTCGTCGTCGAGCAGGAGGATGCTCTTGATGTCGAGCTCGCTTGCGGAGTCGAGGTCGTTTGATGGATTTGTGGCGGACATGATTCTCTAAATTGAGAAGCAGGAGCCGTGCTTGCGCCGCGCCTGCTTTAATCCGCCCGCAGGACGCCGTCGCTGAGGACCCGCGCGCGGAGGCCGCCGGAGTCCTTGAGGGCCTCGTGGGCACCGGGTGCAAAGGCCTCGTTCATCCACTCGCATGGAGCGGCCTCCTGGGTGCCTATAAACCGCACACCTTGAAGCTCAAACTCTTTGCCAATGAGCGATGCCAGGGAGAGTCCCTCCACAACGATGTTCCTTCGAAAAGCGCCCGGTCCTTTCCCTTTCACGCCGAATTGCGCGCACATCCGTTCGTAGGTCTCCCATTCGAAGAACGTAACCTGCCCCTTGTAGTTTGGCTTGAAATCGAAGAACCTGTCTCCTTCGAGCCCGCTACCTGCCACGCAGCGGACCTCCTGCACTTCCACCAGCGGATGCGTGCCGGAGGTGCCGCCGTGGTGGCCAAAGTAATTGTGACCGGGGCTGATGAAAATGTGCCGGATGCGTGTGCTCATAACGCGAAGCTTGCGCACAAATCGCTACGGGCTCAAATCCAATCATGCCGCACATTGCCGCTTTAATTGCCGGAGGAAAATCGACCCGCATGGGTCGCGACAAGGCGACGCTCATCGTCGATGGCGTGCCGTTGTGGAGGCACCAACTCGACACACTTGCGGCAACGGGTCCCGCAGAGCTTTTTGTCGCGGGAAAATGCGAGGCTATTCCGGACGGTGGCGCGCGCATCGTTGCCGATGAATGGCCCGATTGCGGACCGCTGGGCGGCATTGCCACGGCACTGGCGCATGCGTGTCTGCCGTGGGTCTTGGTGCTCGCTGTGGACATGCCGGCGATGACGCCCGGTTTTCTGGCCTCGCTGCTGGCGGAAGTTGCGAAGACCGGGCGCGGAGCGGTGCCGATACTCGGCGGGCGCTGGGAGCCGCTCGCGGCGGTGTATCCGGTTGCGGCTCTGCCCATCGCGAGGCAGTTGCTGGGTGAAAGGCGGCTGGCGCTGGCTGCATGGATCGAGGCCGCGCGCGATGCGGGCCTCGTTGATGGAGTCGTTGTGGACGAGGGGAGTTGCGCGGTTTTTGAGAATCTCAATACGCCCGAGGATTGGGCGCGGAGATCTACTTAGAGGCCGGTCCGTATCCGGCGACGGGCTTTCCATCATCGCCGAGTTTACCGCACGTCCAGAGCAGGCCGCGGGTGACGAGGTCGAGGAATTCCGTGGTTTCCATGGTGGCGTTGCTGTGGCCCAGCGTGGTGCTGAAGACGCGTGCTTTTTCGTAGGTGTTCAGCCAGATGACGACGTGCTCCTGCTTCGTGTCTTCGCCGTAGGCTTTTGCGAGTGGCACTACGTTGGGCCAGACTTTTTCGTTCTTGTAGAGCTCGTCCTTCGGGTTGAGCCACTTTGCGGGGAAGCCTTTCATCACAGGGTTTTCCGGTGCGATGTTCTCGACGGTGAGGTCGCGGTTTTTCTCGTGGCTGCGGGAGGTGATGCCGACTACTTTGCGCCACTCATCGGTAGTTCCCATTCGGTAGCTGTGGCTGGAGCAGTGGAGCATGACGGCGGGGATTCCGGCTTTGTGGGCGGCGACGATGCCTTCGATGAATGCGTTGTCCTCGACGTAGCCAAAGCACTCGTTGTGCAACACGACGTCGTAGCCTTTCCACCAGTCGGGCTTCTCATAGATGGAGACGCGGTGCTTGCGTTCATCCTGGCCCTTGGGGGCGGACTCGTGGACGATCGTCCACTCGACTGCTGCGCGCTTGGAGATGCCTTCGCTGAGAATGACCTTTTGTTTCTCATAGTCATGGCAGCACCCGCCGCAGACCATGAGGGCACGCAGCGGCTTCGGAGTCTCTGCGCTGGCGAGTCCGGAGAGCGTGAAAAGGAGGACGGTGAGAAGAGCAAAGACGCGTTTCATGTGGAAATCCCTACGGATTCCATCCCGGAGTGTCGAGCCGCGTTCACAATTTGCACGGACCCGGCTCCTGCGGCGCGGTGTTGCTCCGACTCCCGTCGACGCGAAACATTCAGAAAATGAAGCGTTCCTGGGTGGTCGGACTCTGTAAAGGGCGTCTCATTGGGGATTTGCGGAAAATCATTAAAATTAATTATCGCGCGAGGAAATCGGCACGCGGGCTGCTTTATGGTGTTTATAACAACTGCCAACAACAAAATGCAAAAATACACCGATACCATCACATCGCTCGACGTCTCCGACAGCTTTTCCGCTGCCATGCCGTCGATGGTAAAACGCCGGATCCTTCTTTTGGAAGACGATCCTCAGTTTAAGGAAATCATGAAGGAGTTCCTCTCCTCGCACGGATTCGAAGTCGTCGCCGTCCAAAACGGTGTCGAAGGCGTCCATGAAGTGCTCGCTAGCGACTTCGAAGTCATCCTGTGCGACATGATGATGCCAACTCTACCGGGGGATATGTTCTTCCGCGCCGTGGAACGCATGCGTCCGCATCTTTGCGACCGTTTCATTTTCATGACGGGGCATCGGGGCAATCCAAAGATCAACGAATTCATCCGTGTTGTGAACGGCACGATGCTCGCGAAGCCATTCCATGTGGAAGACCTGCTGGAAATGATCGCTTTCGTGCAGGTGCGGATGGCGGTGAACTAAAAACCGGCGTGTCCGCCCCGGACGAATTCCCCGCAGAACCAGTGGTGAAAGAATCGAGCGATCGTTTCTTTGCTCGACCCAGGGCCCATTGGTCGCCGACACTTTCGCTGTGCTGAAGCTCGTCCTGCAATTGACCAAGGGCATTATCCGCGACCCGAAGGCGCGGCGAACCGCGATGTTTTACATCATGCTCGCCGCACTCGCGATGTTGTTCTTCGGCTCTGTATTCCTCTCGGACCGCTGGGCTCGCGAGCATGTCTGGCTCTTCGTAGGATACTGGCTCGTGTGCGCATGGCTTACGCTTTCCGCGATGCTTCTCGCAGTGCTCGATGTGCTCATCATCCGTGCGGCCACTCGCGCGCAGCGACGCAAGCTGGAATCGGAATTCCTCGGCAAACCGGAGGATAAACCGTGATTCGGTCGCGAAAAGAACTGGAGGCTGCGGAGGCGGCGTTCCTCGCGCCGTATGCGCAAAAATCGGGCGAATCCCGCGGGCGCATTTTCCCCGAGCGCAAGCATCCCACCCGCACCGAGTATCAGCGCGACCGGGCGCGAATCATTCACAGCCGGGCATTCCGGCGGCTGGAGTATAAGACGCAGGTTTTTCTGAATGGCACCGGCGACCATTTACGCACACGTCTCACTCACACTTTCGAAGTCGCAAACATCACCCGGATGATCGCCCGATCGCTCGGGCTCAATGAAGACCTCGCCGAGGCTATCGCGCTCGCCCACGATTTGGGGCACCCGCCATTCGGGCACAGCGGCGAAGAGATGCTGGACGAACTGATGAAGGGCCACGGCGGATTCGACCACAACGAGCAGAGCCTGCGGACCGTCGATGTTATCGAGACCCGCTACCCGAAATTTCAGGGGCTGAATCTCACTCACGAAGTACGTGAAGGCTTGCAAAAGCACGCCAAGTTTTACCAGGGCGAAGGCGAACCTCATCCACAGCCGTCGCTTGAGGCACAGCTCTCAAACCTCGCGGATGAAATCACGTATTACAGCCATGACCTCGATGACGGCCTGGACTTCCAACTTCTGGAGCCCGAGCAGTTGTCCGAACTGACCGCGTGGAAAGCAAGCGAGCAGCAGGTGCGTGAACATTTTCCGAAACTAAAAGGGCGCGAGTTCCGATCGTATGTCATCCGGTGCATCATCGACGGTCAGGCTTCCGACGTGATTGCCACGAGCGCTGCGCTCATCGATCGTGCGAAGGTCGCAAGCTCCGACGAAGTCCGGCAGCACGCAAAGCCGCTGATTGCCTACAGCCGGCCTCTCCTGAAAGCGAACCAGCAGCTCCGGCGGTTCCTTTACAAAAACCTCTACTACCACCCGCGCGTCGCCGGCGCGAATGGACGGGCTTGCGAAATGTTGCGCGATGTTTTCGAGGCTTACCTCAAAGACCCAAAGCTGCTCGGGAACGCAACTTCGCGCCGGGTCAAGAGCGATGGACTGCACCGAACCGTTTGCGATTACATTGCGGGGATGACCGACCGTTACCTGCTCGACGAGCACGCGCGCCTTTTTACGCCGCGGGTGTATGCGAATCTTTCCGGCAGACTTTAGTCCTGCGGCGATTCCATTTCGATGTGGTGAATGATGAGTTCCAGCCGGCGCGGAAGCTTTGGTTCCTCCAGAATCTGCTGTCGCCGGAACGGGTCTTTCACGAACGAGTGCGCAACAGCATCCGCCAGCATATCCGGGTCCGCCATTTTCAAAAGAAACGCCTCGATGTTTTCGGAAAGGCCTTTGGTGCGGAATCGTTTGCACAGTTTGCGCAGTTCCTCGGCCAGTGGTGCAGTTTCCGATTCAGCTCCCGTTTCCGCGGGAACACGCGACAGTTTCGCGATGCGGAACGGTGCCGACTGAGTGAAGCCTTCGAAGCGAACCCGCGACAGGCCCTGGAGCATCACGTTTGACGTGCCGTCCTTGTTCGTCACGCACGCCCGGATCATTCCGAGCCCCGCGGTGTGGAAGAAATCATCCGTGTCTTTCGCCCCCTTTACACCGGGCTTCATCAGCGCGATGCAGAAGGCCCGGTCGTGGACGAGCGCCCAATTGAGCATCTCCCGGTAGCGCTGCTCAAAAATGAAAAGGGGCATGAGTGAATTTGGGAAAAGCAGTGCGTTTGGCAGGACCATGACTGGCGCCTCCGAAGGTATCTGAATATTTGAAATGGTCATGGTTGCTTGTCGTATCTTCCTGAAAATGTGAGGCTGGTGGGGTGCCTGCAATAGAAGATTCAGATTCGTTTACGCTCGTGCCTGTTGCTTCGGGTGCAATTAGCCTTCGTTCGGTTTTGCATGGCGAGACGTTTCATCCCGTCGTCGGCCCGATGGCTGAGGCGCGAGGTCTGCATGTCGGCCAGTCGCGACTCGCGGAGCGCGCGAGAGAAATCGAGCCGCTCATCGTATGGGATGTCGGGCTCGGTGCCGCCGCAAACGCGGTGGCGGTGCTGGAAGCGCTCGAAGGGAGCCCGACGGCGGTGGCACTGCACAGCTTTGACCACTCGCTCGCGCCGCTAGAATTTGCAGTGCGCAACGCCGAGGCGCTCGGCTACCTCGTCCCATGGCGGGAAGCTGCCGCGACGCTCGTGGATAAAGGCCGTGTCGATGTGGGAAAGGTGGCGTGGTTTTTTCATGCGGGCGACTTTCGATTGGGTGTCGCAGCGCCGCCGCCTCATGCAATTTTGTATGATCCGTATTCGCCCGCGGCGAATCCCGGCATGTGGACGCTCGAACATTTCCGGCGTCTGTTTTCAAGCCTTTCGGAGCCATGCACGCTCACGAGCTACAGCCGGTCCACTGCGGTGCGAGTGACTCTCGCGCTCGCGGGTTTTCACGTCGGACGAGGGACAGCGACGGGCGAAAAGAATGAAACTACTGTGGCTGCCACGCATCGCGATTTGCTCGCCGAGCCGCTCGACGCGGAATGGCTCGGGCGGGTCCGCCGCTCCACCAAGTCCGCACCGCTGCGGGAAGGTTGCGCTGGCGGTCCGATTTCGGATCACGATTTCGCGGCACTCAGCGCGCACATTTGCGACTAGCGCGAGGCAACCGTGGCATCGTCTGTTTTCGGTGCCGTTTCTGCGGCCGTGATGCTTTGGACGTAGAAAACTTCGCAAGCGCCGTTGCCCGTGTCATCGCGGCGCAGTGAGCTGTTCCACGTGCTGCCGTCCGGAAAACTCGCATTCACGAGATAGCCGCGCATCGTCACGACATGGCCGGGAACCAAAGAGCGGATGGTTTTCGCCACCTCCTTGTTCGCAGCGATGACATGATTATTCGAGGCGCTGCGCATGATTTCATTGAGCGGAATTGCAGGCTCCTCGCTCCACTCATAGAAAAAGAAACGATTGCCCATCGAGAGCGAGAATTGATCGAGAACGGACTGGTCGCTCATCCGAGCCCAGCCCACTGCGACATCGATGGGGGCGAGATCGCCCCCGAAGCCGCTGAAGTACCGCTTGGTTCCCAATACACGGCCGCGCAGAACGTATTCCGCTGCCGGTTTGAGCTTCCAGCCCTCGACATCCGGCAGCTCGATCTGCCCGATCTCGGTCTGGATGGGAATCGAGGCAACAAGAACACCCGGTTCATGCTTGATGGACCGCCATGGATTCCACGCCCAGGCGCCAGCGGCAAGAGCGACTACAACGGCAAGTTTTGCGATTCCCTGATATTTCACACTGGAGACAAGAGCAGCGGAAGTGCCATTCTTCTCGGGAGGTATGAAATCGCGCTTGCCAATCCGGCGGAGTGCAATCAGTTTCTGCGCCCTCAAAAGTCGGGCCGTAGTTCAGTTTGGTAGAACGCTTGAATGGGGTTCAAGAGGTCGCTGGTTCGAATCCAGTCGGCCCGACCAATTTGAGCCT